>CALXZB010000001.1 GCA_944393125.1 uncultured Clostridia bacterium
AATCGATTTTAAGCCGTTTTTATTTTTTAAGCATATAGTTTGTTGTCTGTAAAATAAGGCAAATGTGGAAAAATAGGCACTTTGGAGATTTTTGAAAAATTTTCATATAATTTAATATATAAAAATAAAAAATATATAATAAGAAAAAATTAATGAAATTATATAAGTAAAACAAAAAAATGTCTTAAAATTGATTTTAATAAGTCATAAGAATATTGATATAACTATAATACAAAGAATTATAATAATAATGAATATAATATAGATATAATAAGAAAATAAAGATATATAAATGAATAATGGTATGTATGAAACAGCTAAAAGCCTTGAAATAGTAGAAGTAGAGGTTTATGGCTGTTTTATATTATGCCCCTATCTCTTTTTGCACAAAACTTTGATTTTGTGCAATGTTTTTTTACAATATAAAACAATAAATCTAATCTATTTATACCCCCTATTTTGTTATTTGTCAATAGAATTTTTAAGTTTCTTATTTAAATCATAAATTTATATATTTTTACAATTTATATTTATTTTTATTTATAAAGCATTTCTATTAATCAATATTAATTCTTGTGTTTTTATATATTTAGTCTTAATTAATTATTTTGTTAATTACACTTTTATTAAATTCATTTTATTTTGCAGCGAATATATTTTTTAAATATAAATAGTTAAAAATTTTTTCCTCTCTCCTCTTTTTGTGATGTTACAATAAAAAAGTAATATTTGTAAAAAAATGTAAAATATGGTATAATCATACTATAAGGAGTGATACTTATGATAATAAAATTAATTAAAAAAATTTTCAAATCAATTATCAATTTTATTAAAAATATTAAATCATTAATAGTTGAAGATAATGAAAAAATATCAACAGTTGATAACCATAGCATAAACTATAATGAAAAATATGTAAAGAAATACTACCTTTTAACACAAACAGAATTAAAGTTTTACAAATTGTTGAGATCAATAACTGATGAATTGAATTTAGTTATATGCCCCCAAGTAGCATTATATGAAATAGTATGTAATAAAAATTTCAAAGACTTCAACAGAATACAAAATAAATGTATTGATTTTGTTATTGCTGAACCAAATTTAAAAATAAAATTTTGTATTGAGCTGGATGATTATACTCATACAAAAAATAGAAGAATAAAAAGAGATGAATTTATTAATAAATTATTTTATGACCTCAACATAAAGTTAATAAGAATACCTGTTCAAAATTATTATGACTTAAATGAACTAAAATTAAAGATTAAAGAGAGCTTATAAGCCCTCTTTTCTTATTGCAACCATATATTCATTAGACTCTACTTTCATTCTAGAGTTGTTATATTCATATTCATCACCTACAAAATATACCCTATATGATTTATTCTCAAAATAATTTTTGCTTATTTTTAAAACTTCTCCTATTTCCTGTTCAGTCAAATTATATTTCACCTTTAATTCATAGTATGAATACCTAACACAGTTTTCATTTTCTTTTTCTTTTTTATTTATAAAATTTATTGCAAATACTTTTAATTCTCTTTCTGTCATCTTATCACTTCCTCTTACTTTTGCATTATACCACAACTTACATATTTTGTCATTAAATTTTATAACTATCTATAATAAATTTTCAAATTTATTACTAAATTCTTTATTAAATTTTTTTAGGTTTATAGGTCTTAAATTTTTATTTGTAAAACAATGTTTAGTTTCACCAACTAGCACAATATCACTAGTATTTTTATTTATTATCTTATATTGCACAGTCATTCTTACACCTGTGTATTCTTTTACAACCATTTCAACAATTATTACATCATTAAAAGTTACATGATGCTTATATTCACAATTGACAGCTAATACTGGAATTGTTATGCCATTTTCTTCTAATGTTGCAAATGGTAAGCCTATACTCTCTAGCCAACTACATCGTGCTTCTTCCAAAAACCTAATATAATTTGAATGGTGTACAACACCCATCCTATCTGTTTCGTAATAATTAATTTTTCTTTCATATTTATATTCCATTTTATTCGCCTCTATTTCTAGCAAATATTATATAACATCTAGCCCCAAATATCAAGGAAAAAAAGCAAATCTTATTCTACTTCTTTTGCCATGTCTACAATTTCTTTAAATGTTTTTTTGTTTGCCATATATTTTAAGCTTTCAATAGACAGAACAAGGAAATTACTTATTAAATTTTGGTATTCATACTGCTTGTTTATACCCAAAATTTTTATCATTTTTAATGATTTCTTGAAATAAATTTCCATAAATATCACCTCTTTAAAAAAGAGTATAACATATTTTATGTAAATAGTATGTCGAAGCATGTCTGCTTTACATAAAAAAATGGCACTTTTATAATGCCATTTAAAAATATATAATATTATTTATAACATTGTTGTATTTTAGTTGCTAAATCAAGTTCTGCTTCATATACTTTATAATTTGAATAATCATCTGCAGACCAATCATCTAAAAAACTAACTAACATTATGTTAAATTTTGTTCCATCCTCTTTTTCACTATAAAAATCAGATGTGGTAATTTGTATTTTTTCACCATTTTCTAAATAAAAATTAACAGATGTACATCCTTCACCATAGTCAGAACCATATTGATAGAATTCTGTATATTCATCTCCAACATTATTTACAATATTTGTTAAATATTCAATAATATCTTCATCATATATAAAATCAGAGTTCATATAAGTAGGCATATCAGTATCATCGCTATTATTATCAGGTATAGTTATAATTACTTTAGAAACTTTTTTTGAAATAATAGTGGTTTTGTTTTTACTTATGCTATATAAATATATTCCTAATAATATTATTAGTACCAATATTATAATTATAGCTCCAAATATATATTTTTTATTTTTCATATTTAAATACCTTTCAAGTTTAATTTTTATAATTTCTTAAATAAACGTCTAATTTAGTTAAAAATTCTTCATTATTTTTAGTTTGAGTTATTAATGAAATTATTTGTTCTGTAACATCAGCTACTGGCAAATTATTTAGTGCTTTTCTCAATGCAAAAACTGTTTCCATTTCAGGTTTTGTTAATAATAAATCTTCTCTTCTTGTTCCTGATTTATTAATATCAATTGCAGGGAAAATACGTTTTTCAGACAATTTTCTATCTAGATGTACTTCCATATTACCTGTTCCTTTAAATTCTTCAAAAATCACATCATCCATTCTACTTCCTGTATCTATTAATGCAGTTGCAAGTATTGTTAAACTTCCTCCGTTTTCAATGTTTCTTGCTGCTCCAAAGAACTTTTTAGGTTTATGTAATGCTGCTGGATCAAGACCTCCAGACAATGTTTTTCCAGATGAAGGCATAACCAAATTATATGCTCTTGCTAATCTTGTAATACTATCTAATAAGATTACAACATCTTTATTATGTTCTATGATTCTTTTTGCTCTTTCAAGCACCATTTCAGCAACTTTTACATGATGCTCAGGTAATTCATCAAATGTAGAATATATAACTTGTCCTTTTATTGAACGTTTCATATCAGTAACTTCTTCTGGTCTTTCATCTATTAAAAGAACAATTAATTCGACTTCTGGATTGTTGGTTGTTATACTATTTGCAATTTTTTTCAATAATGTAGTTTTTCCAACTTTTGGTGGAGCAACTATCATTCCTCTTTGACCTTTTCCTATTGGAGAAATTAAATCTATTATTCTCATAGCATATTCAGTTGTTGTTGTTTCAAGTTTTAATCTTTCATTTGGATATATAGGTATTAATTCATCAAATCTTTTTCTTTTTGCTGCTTTTTCAGGATGTTCACCATTTACTTCTCCAACAAATATTAAAGATGGAAATTTTTCACCTTCCTTAGTTCTAGAGATTCCTTTTACAATATCTCCAGTGTCTAATCTAAATCTTCTTATTTGTATTGGTGAAATGTATACATCTTTTGGACTTGATAAATAGTTGTCACCTCTTAAAAATCCATATCCATCTGGCAATACTTCTAATATTCCTTCTACAATTTCATCATCTTCATTAGTAACCTTATAATCAACTACTGATTCTCCAACTGATTCATATTGTTCTTCATCTTCTTTATCATATTTATTTTCTTCTTTTACTTTTTCTTGTGGTTTAGATGTTTCTTCTACTTGTTTTAATAACATTATTAGTTCTTCTTTTTTTAATTTTGAAATGTTTTTGATATTTTGCTCTTTCGCAAAATTTCTCAATTCTAATAATGTCATGTTTTCTAATTCTAACATAACTTCCTCCTATTTAATATATATTATAATTTTTTTGGAAAATTTTATAGACTTAAATTTATGAAAATAATAAATCCTTAAAACTTGAATGTTGTTTTAAGGATTTATCTATTACTATCGATATAAACTCTTTCATTTTGTAAATACATTCCTAGTTTTTCACGTGCTACTTGTTCTATATATTCTAATGATTGATTATTTTCTTCTTTTTGTTTTAAATCTTGTTTATTTTGATTTAATTCATCTTCTAATGTTTCTATCTTCGATGCCAATACTTCTATTTCATTTTTATATTGATTTATATTCATTTCTTGCTTTAATAACATAATTATCCATACAATAAATATTATTAAAAATATATTCCTTAGTAATTTAACTTTTTTCATATGTGCTCCTAATCATAAAAAATAACTTATATATATATTATTCTCCATTTTTTTCAAAATTCCCCTTTTTTATTTTAACTTTTTTTAGGTTTTTTATAAATATTGTGCTTATTTTTGTTATTAAAGTTCTAATTATTGTTATTATCTTTTTTATTGGAAGTTCGACAATTTTTATAATTATTTGTAAAACTTTGCTGAATATTTGTATGATTGCACTGCTTAATACAGACATATAAACAAGGATACCTAAAATTATGGCAAAAAATATATATATACGTATTTCACCACTATTAAAATACCAAATATTATACAATATTAAAATACCTGATAAAATCCAAAATAACATGTCTTGAATATTAGTAATTATATTAGGTGTTTTTATAGTTCTTCTTAATATCCTAAAGAAGTCAAATAAAAAACCTATTACTATTCCAGTTAAAGAAAAAACTAAAAAAATATATGCTTGGTCTTGAGCCATTGATTATATGCCTTTCTATTTAAAAATTTTGCTTAATAATGTTCCTGAATTTTTTTCTTGCTTATTAGAGCTATATGTTAAAGTTGAAATTTCACCTTCTATTATTACTTCTGCTGTGTCTAAACTTAATTTATTTATTCTGATATTTTCTCCTTTTACAGTTAACATTCCTAATTCAGTATCTACTATTACTACTTGATCATCAAAACTTAAAACATCATTAACACCAGAAATATTTAGTTTTCCCCTATTTTCCAAAAATAAATTTTGAACAGTATTTGTAGTAGTATTTATGTTAATATTTTTTCTTTCTTCTACCATCCTTAGTCTCCTTCCTATATCTATACTACATTATAATATGCACTAATTGTGAGTTTTAGAACAAAAAAATACCTCACGCAAAGTAATATTTGCGAGAGGTATTTTTGGTTAAGCAAGGTTTACCAGACTGATTACCAGAATGCTAATTAGCATAGCAATAAACAGTACGGTCCAAAAGCGTGCAATCCATTTTACAACTGGATTGTTGGTAATTCCATAGCTGATAAGCTTGGGATTTACCTTTAGCACTTTTTTTGAGGTTTCTTTTGCGCTATGAAAAACTTCCATTGGGTTAATGTTTTTGGCATCACTGTCAAAGTTTGCCTTAGGTTTTCTGTGCATAAGAAAAACCGCCTTTCTACAAAATAACAAATATATTATAGCATCTAACTATGATGTTGTCAATTACATTCTTTCTTCAATCTTTTTTAGCATTTCCTTATATTTTATAAGTTTTTCTTGTTCTTCTTTAATCTTATTTTCAGGAGCTTTGCTTATGAAGCCTGGATTATTAAGCATTTTACTAGCTCTTTCAATTTCGGATAATATTTTTTTCTTTTCTTCTTCTAATCTTTTATGTTCTTCTTCAATATCAACTAGTTCTTCAAAAGGAATATACACTTCTATTCCTTTTGTTAATATTGAAATAGCGTTTTGAGGAACATTGTCTTTATTTTTTTGAATAATGATTTCATTAGCAAATCCTAATTTTTCAATAAAAGATTTTGATTGTTCTAATTCTTTTTCATAATCTTTTGTTACAAAAATTATTTTTGATTTTTTGCTTGGGTGAACATTCATATTTGCTCTTATATTTCTTATTTGTATTATTATTTCTTTAATATTTTCTATAAATTCTTCTGCGTTATTATCATTTTCTACATTTTCTAACTTATTAGGCCAATTTGAAATCATTAAATCTCTATTATCAGTATTAACAAGTTTAGAATATATTTCAGATGTAATAAATGGCATAAATGGGTGTAATAATTTCAAACAATTTCTTAGTACATAATTTAACACAAAATTTACTTGTATTTTTTCTTCTTTATTTTCACTATATAATCTTGATTTTGCTATTTCAATATACCAATTACAAAATTCATTCCAAGTAAAGTTATAAATATTTTCTAAAGCTACACCTAAATCATAATCTTCTATATTTTGTGTGACATTTTTTATTAAATCATTTAATTTTTTTATTATCCATTTATCTTCTATTTTTAGGCACTTTGTTTTTTGTGTTTCAAAATTGATAATTTCTTCGTCTTCTACTAAGTTTGTAGTAACAAATTTAGCTGCATTCCATAATTTATTTGCAAAATTTGATGCTTGTTCTAACTTTTCAGGCATATATCTTATATCGTTTCCTGGTGAAATTCCTAAAATCAATGAAAATCTTAATGCATCTGTACTATATTTTTCAATTATTTCTAAAGGATCTATACCATTTCCTAATGATTTTGACATTTTTCTACCTTGGCTGTCTCTAACAATTCCATGGATTAAAACATCACTAAATGGTTTTTTATTCATACATTCTAACCCTGAAAATATCATCCTTGCTACCCAGAAAAAGATAATATCATATCCTGTTACTAATACATTTGTTGGGTAAAAAGTTTCTAAAAATTCAGTTTTATTTGGCCAACCTAGTGTTGAAAATGGCCACAATGCTGAACTAAACCATGTGTCTAATGAGTCTTCATCTTGGTGTATTTTTGTTGAATGACATTTTTCACATTCTGATGGAGCAGTTTTAGAAACATGTATATGTCCACATTCTTCACAATAATATGCTGGTATTCTGTGTCCCCACCACAATTGACGAGATATACACCAATCTTGTATATTTCCCATCCAGTTAAAATATGTTTTCTCATATCTTTTTGGAATAAATTTTATATCATCTTCTTTTACTGCTTTTATAGCTGGTTCTGCTAATTCTTTCATTTTTACAAACCACTGTTCAGATATTCGTGGTTCAACAGTATTGTGACATCTATAGCATTTTCCAACATTGTGTGTATAGTCTTCTGTTTTTACAAGAGCTCCTATATCTTCTAATTTTTTGACAATTAATTTTCGTGCTTCAAGTGTTGTTAATCCTTCATATTCAGGAACAATATTTCCCATGATTGAACTATCATTAAATACTTCTACAATTTCTAAATTATGTCTTAAGCCTGCTTGATAATCATTCATATCATGCGCAGGAGTTATTTTTACACAACCTGTTCCAAACTCTTTTTCAACAAATTCATCTGCTATTATTGGAATTTCTTTATTTACTATCGGAAGTATGCATGTCTTTCCAATAATATCTTTATATCTTTCATCTTCTGGATGTACTGCAACTGCAGTATCACCTATCATTGTCTCAGGTCTTGTTGTTGCAACTATTACATATTTATCTGTTCCTTTAATCTTATATCTTATATGCCATAAATGTGAATTTTCTTCTTCAAATTCTACTTCTGCATCTGAAAGTGAAGTATGACAAGATGGGCACCAGTTTATCATTTTAGTTCCTTTATATATTAGTCCTTTATTATATAAATTAATAAATTGAGTTAAAACTGCTTCAGAAAGTCCTGCATCCATTGTAAACCTTGAATTACTCCAGTCACATGAACATCCTAATCTACGTTGTTGTGCTTGTATTGTTCCTCCATATTCTTTTGTCCAAGCCCAAGCCCTCTCTAGAAATTCCTCTCTTGTTATATCAGCTTTAGTTAGTCCTTCTTCTTTTTTCATTTTTTCTACAACTTTTACTTCTGTTGCAATTGCTGAATGATCTGTTCCAGGAATCCAAAGAGTATTATAACCACACATTCTTTTATATCTAATTAATATATCTTGTAATGTGTCATCTAGTGCATGTCCCATATGTAATTTACCTGTTACATTTGGAGGTGGCATTACTATACAATAGCTTTTTTTATTTTTATCCATAGTTGGTTTAAAATATCCTTTTTTTTCCCACTCATTATAAAGTTTTTCTTCAAAATCCTTTGGATTGTATTTGTCTGCTAATTTATGATTTTTCATATATTTTTCCTCCTTCTATAAAAAACAAAAAACTCCCCCTATATACAAGGGCGAGTTAATATCTCACGGTACCACCTTATTTATTATTAATTACTTAATAATCTCTTTATAGTTTTTAACGTAACTACACGGGTATTTTTACTTTAATTTTCAAAATACCAACTCAAAAGCTACCTTCTATTTGCCTTTATTTAAGAAGTTTTCAGCCAAGACTTCTTTTCTCTGCTAAATAGTACAAATATACTCCTCTTTTTCATAGTTTTTATATATTATGTATATTATCATAAATTTATAAAAATTGCAAGTATTTTTAATTTATTGAAGGTGGAAATAATCCACCTTCTTTGTGTCATTAAATTGAAATGTCAGATTAGTTGCCAACCCACAACTCAGTTCCATCCCATTTGGGATGCATATTGTACAAAACACTCTGAGTTATATTTTCCCAAATTTTGTACATAATGCACAATTCTCCAGCAATGTGGATATATGTGAAACTGATATCTTGCATGACGACTTTGTACACTTCGTGACCGTCCTGAATAATCTTTTCGGGTTTGTGCTCATTCTTGTTTATGATATTTAACTCCTTTAAGTCAAATACCAGCATGCATCTTCCATGCATGTACTCTATTTCGGAACACCATTTTGTTAACCGACTTTCAAATTTTGTAGGGTTCTGGGTCGAAAAATTTTCAAACGTACATGTTACATGCATTCCTGCCATAGTTGCTCCTCCTCTTCCCTTTCAGCTGACATATTATTGATGCTTTTAGCACCGATTGCTTTATATTATAGCACCTTTTCTTGCAATTGTCTAGAATATATGCAAAACAAATATCAAAATACGAATTTTTTACATAGCTTGTCTGTATAGATTTATGAAATCTTCTTTAGAAACTTCTCTTGGATTTCCTGGTTTACATGGGTCTTCCATTGCTTTACTAGCAAGCATTTCAAAATCTTCTTCTTTGGCTCCAACATCTCTTACAGTTTGAGTAATTCCAACTGATTTTGAAAGTTCTGAAATCATCCATACAAAAGTATTTACAACATCTTGGTCATTAAGATGTTCCGCATCAGGTCTTCCAATTTCACATAAAATTTCTCTAAATCTTTGTGCTGTTGCTGAATCTGCTCCATTAAATCTCATAACTGTTGGAAGTAAAATTGCATTAGCAATTCCATGAGGAGTATCGTATACAGCTCCTAATTGGTGTGCCATTGAATGCACTATTCCTAAACCTACATTTGAGAATCCCATTCCAGCAATATATTGAGCTAATCCCATCATCTCAATTGCGTATTCATCCTTTTCATTTACTGCAGATGGTAAATATTTGAATATAAGTTTTATTGCTTGCATATGAAACATATCTGACATTGTGTTATGTGCTTTTGTTATATATCCTTCTACAGCATGTGTTAATGCATCCATTCCAGTTGCAGATGCAATTGATTTTGGCATAGATGCCATTAGATCTGAATCAACAATTGCTAATACTGGTATATCATTTGGATCTACACATACCATTTTTATTTCTCTTTCTTCATCTGTAATTACATAATTTATTGTTACTTCTGCTGCTGTTCCAGATGTTGTTGGTAAAGCAATTATTGGTAATCCTTTATTTTTAGTGTTTGATAATCCATTTAAAGATACAATATCTGCTCTATCTGGATTTGTCATAACTATAGATATACCTTTTGCTGTATCTATACTAGATCCTCCTCCAACTGCAACTATCACATCAGCTTTTGCACGTTTACATGCTTCAATTCCATCTAATACATTTTTTATTGTAGGATTTGGCTTTATTTCTGAATAAACTTTATAAGATATTTTTGCTTTATCTAATACTTCTGTAACTTTTGCAGTAACTCCACATTCAAGTAATGCTTTATCTGTTACTACTAATACTTTTTTAAATCCTCTCTTTTTAATTTCTTCTGGTAATTCTTCTCTTGCTCCTTTTCCAAAATATGATGTCTCATTTAAAACAAATTTGTTTACTGACATAAATTTTTCACTCCTTCTTTTGATTATATATATAAAAAGCTTTTGGCTTTGTTATATCAAATTAACTATTTTCTGCATAATTAGATGGTATTTCAAATATTGAATCATCTACTTCTTTTTCAATTTTTATTTTTACTAATTCTTGATTGACTCCTTTTATTGTTCTAACATAAACTAAATTATCATCATTATCAAAGTAAAATCTTGTTTTAATTTCTTCTTCACTGATATTTAAAGTATTTGATAGCATAAACATTGTACTTCCAGAATATTCTTCATATAAATATTTCTTGCCATTTATTTTTTCTGTATCAACTATAAATTCTTTATCAACAATTTCTTTTAATCCTTCAGTTAATATTGATTGTTCAACATTATTTTGTTCATATACATAATATTCTTCTCTATCATGTAATACTAGATATGTGTTATTGTCTTTTATTATGGTAGTTGTATGTGAATTTTCTGAATATTGATCTATTATTGTTTTGCCATCCTTTTGGGCCATTATTATTTTGGTGTTTTCGTCATATTCCATTTCAAATAAGTATGTTTGACTAGAATTTAATTCATTATATAATTTTTTTAGTCTTTCTACTCCTTTGTTATTAAGTTTTATAAAAGCATTTATTCCTAATAAAACTATTATAATGACTACTATTGCTATTATTGATACTTTTATTTTTTTTATTCTTTTCATATGTTAGCCACCTTTCAAGGTCCATATTATTTTTCTAGTTTATTATACCAATAATATTTTTTATTTACAATATTTTTACATAAAAAAATACTAATAACAAAATTTATGTATTAGTACTTTTTTATATATTTTACTTTTTGTTAGGTTCAACATATTCAAGTGTTCCCGGAATCATTATATCTACAAATGTGATTCCTTCTAAATGGTCTAATTCGTGACATATAGCTTGAGCAAGTAAATCTTTTGCTTTAATAACTATTTTTTTACCATCTCTATTTAAAGCTTCTGCAGTAACTTCTTTAGGTCTAACTACTTTTGCATATTGATTAGGAAAGCTAAGACAACCTTCGTCAACTTCTTGTTCTCCTTTTGTTTTAACAATTTTAGGATTAATTAGAACTCTAGCTCCTTCTCCATCTTCAACATCTATTACTACAATTCTTTTTAAAATCCCGACTTGTACAGCTGATAGTCCAACACCATTATTTTTATACATTGTTTCTATCATATCGTCTATTAAAGTTTGTATTTTTTCATCAATTACATCTACTTCTCTTGATTTCTTTTTTAATATTTCATCTTTTTCTAATCTTATATTACGTATTGCCATTTTAATCTTCCTTCCTTATATTATGTCATGTTATTAGGATTAATATCTACTGTAATTCTTGTGTTTTTATAGTTTGTATTATATATATCTTTTAAACAATTATTAATAATGCTATTTGCTTCTTCTGTCATATTTCCTTTAATTATAATTCTCCATCTAAATCTATTCTGAATTTTGTCTATTGGTGAAGGCATTGGTTTTAATATTATAAATTCTGACTTGTTCAAATTATTGTTTAATTCCATATATACTCTATTTGACACTTCTATAATTTCTTCTTCTTTTAAACTATTAAACCCAATTAATATTATATCGCAAAATGGTGGATATTTCAACTGTTTTCTTAATTCAATTTCTGTGTTGTAGAATAATTCAAAGTTTTGTTGTTGTGCACATTTTATACTAAAATTTTCAGGATTATATGTTTGTATTATAACTTTTCCTGGTAATTTTTCTCTTCCTGCTCGTCCAGCGACTTGCGTTAATATTTGAAATGTTCTCTCATTAGCTCTATAATCGTCAATATTTAAACTACTATCTGCTGCAACAACACCAACTAGAGTTACTTTTGGAAAATGATGTCCTTTAACTACCATCTGTGTACCAATTAATATATCAATTCCATCATTTTTGAATTTATTCAATATTTCTTCA
Organism: uncultured Clostridia bacterium; assembly: GCA_944393125.1. Taxonomy (GTDB): domain Bacteria; phylum Bacillota; class Clostridia; order TANB77; family CAG-508; genus CAG-269. Next base: position 12,498 of record CALXZB010000001.1, read on the forward strand.
TGAGAGTTTTTCTTTGTTACTGTATCAACATCCATTCTTATTGTAGAAGCATTTGGAAACATTCTATTTATCTCTTGCTCTAATTTTTGTGTTCCTGTTCCAAAATATCTTATTTTTGTGCTTTTACATTTTGGGCAAATTGTTACAAGGTTTTCTTCATGTCCACAATAATGGCATTTCAATTTATTTTCTGTTTTATGGTATGTCATACTTATATTGCAATTTTTACATTTTACAGTATACCCACATTCTCTACACATTATAAATGTTGAATAGCCTCTCCTATTTAAAAATAAAATTGTTTGTTTTTTATCTTCTAAATTCTCTTGTATTGAATCATGTAAAGCATAACTTAGCATTGATTTGTTTCCATTTGCTAATTCCATTTTTAAGTCAACAATATCAATATTAGGTAAAGTTGCACTATTAGCTCTTTTAGTTAATTTTAACAACATTATTTTATTTTGTAGCGCTTTATAATATGTTACAACATCTGGTGTTGCACTTCCTAACAATAATGGGCAATTATTTTCTTTGGCTATTCTCTTGGCTATTTCTTTTGCATCATATTTAGGAACTGACTCTGATTTATATGAACTATCATGTTCTTCATCAATTATAATTATTCCTATATTTTTTGCAGGTGCAAATATTGCAGATCTTGCTCCTATAATTATTTTTGCATTTCCAGATTTTATTTTATTCCATTCATCATACCTTTCTCCTATTGATAGTTTACTATGTAAAACTGCTATTTCATTTTTATTAAAACGTGATATGAATCTGTCTATCATTTGAGGTGTTAATGATATTTCAGGAACTAATACTATAGCTGTTCTATTTAATTTTAATGCTTGTTCTATTAGTTGTAAATATATTTCTGTTTTTCCAGAACCAGTTATTCCATACAAAAGGAATTCTTGATATTCACTCTTTTCCATATATGTATATACTTTATCAAAAGCATTTTGTTGCTCATTAGTTAACTTATAATTATTTGTTTTAGTTACAGTCTTATTAGCTAATGGGTTCCTCTCTATCTTTTGTTCTAAAATTTCTACATAACCGTTTTTTTCTAATGTTTTTATAATAGTTCTATTAGCACCTGTAAACATTTCAATTTCTGATAGTGTAACACCTTCATTTCCTTTTAAAAATTGTAATATTTTCTTTTGTTTTTCAGACTTTATTTTTCCAATATCTAAATCAAACTGTATTTCGTCAATTTCCTTTTTTAAATATACTACATTGATTATTTTATCTTTAACATTATTAGACTCTTTTTTGCTCTTTGTTCCTGGTGTTAACATTTGTTTAATACAATCTGACACATTACAAAAATATCTTTTTGCCATCCATTGTGCTAATTCTATTTGATTTTCTGATAAATTATGTTTAATTTTAACTATTTCTTTTACTTCATATTCTGAGTTTTCCTTTATTCCTACTACATATCCTTCTTCTAAAGCACTTGATTTTCCAAATGGTACTATTACAGTACTTCCTATCATTATTAGTTCTTCTAAGTCTTTTGGAATAGCATAATCAAATGTTGTATTTAATTTTTTAGCTGATCTGTTTATTACTATCTCGGCAATCATATAAAAATTAAACATCCTTTCTTACATTATAAATCTTTAGTTATAATATTATCATATTTTTTTATTTTTTGCATTATATAATTTTATTTTTATTAATTTGCAATTTTATGTAAAATATGTTATACTTTTATAAGTACATTAGTAAAATAATTTGGAGGTTAACAATTATGATTCAAAGACTCATAATAGCACTGTTTTTAGCATTAGGAGCAATAGCAGTCCTATTCCTGTCAAAAAAATTTTACCTGAAAGATACAGATGAATCCTTAATAGATGATTTGTCTGAAGACTACACTCCTGATGAAGGTGGTGATTTGCCAACAGAAATAGTTGCAGTTCCTGGGCATCACTTCTTGTATTACAGTCTTCTTAATCATGATGTTTTCACTGTTTCTTTTAGTGAAAATGGAAAAACTCTAACACCATTTATTAGTAATGGTCATTCCTGTAAAATAATTGGTGAAAAAGTTGTAGAAGTATCTCAAGAAGGAGACACTATTGCAGTTGTATTCAGTGCTAATCTTCCAGATTAACGAGCTATGGTACAATTGTCCAAAGCAAATTGCACAAAGAAAGAGGGAGTCCTATTTTAGGGCACCCTCTTTTAAACTATCTTCTATTCTTTTTTCATTTTCAATTATTGTCATAATAATTTGGACAATTTTCTCAAATTCGTCATTTTTCAATACATAGTCATATAAATTTATTTTAGATTCTTCGTAGTCTAATCTGCCTAATCTAACTTCTATGTCTTGAATATTATCTCCTCTTTCAATAAGTCTTCTTTTTAATTCTTCTTTTTCGACTTTAAGGAAAATTGTAACTATTCTAGTATCATTTTTTAGAAGCTTTAAAAGATTTTCTGTTCCATTAACTTCAATATCTTTAACTATAATTTTCCCCTGACTTAGCTTTTCATTCATAAGTTCTCTAGAAGTTCCATAATAATTTCCATGATGTACATCATATTCATAGAAATCTCCTTTTTTAATTTTTTCTTCAAATTCTTCTTTAGAAATAAAATGATATTGTACTCCCTCTGTTTCACCTTGTCTAATTTGTCTTGATGTAAATGATGGAAGAGTTATTACATTATCCATTCTTTTCATTAATTCCTTTTTTATAGTATCTTTTCCAGCTCCTGACACTCCTGATAATATTACTAGCACTTTTATTATTCTCCTTCTTCATTATTATTTTCTTTATTTGATTCTACATTTTCTTCTTCAATTTCGTTTGGTTCTATAATTGTTATTTTTCCTTCTGCAATTTCATTTGCTGCAAGTGTAACAGAAGATTCTTCTTTAACTTTAGTTTTAACTTCAGCTCCATTTGAAATTTGTCTTGCTCTTTTTGAAGTTGCTATTACTAGCTCATATCTATTTTTTGCTTTTGTTAATAATTCTTGTACTGTTGGTTTTACAATCATTTTTTATTTCCCCCTATTAATAATAATATTATTAAACCTATTCTTCTACAACAGTTTGATTTGTTGAAATATCTTTATCAACTCTTCCTGCAACTGTTTCAGGTTGTACTGCTGATAAAATTATATGCCCAGAATCCATAATTAAAACTGCTCTTGTTCTTCTACCACAAGTAGCATCAACTGCTGTTTTAGCATCTTTTGCTTCTTGAATCATTCTTTTAATTGGTGCTGACTCAGGACTTACAATTGCTACTATTTTGTTAGCAGCTATAATATTTCCAAAACCTATATTTACTAATTGCATAACTTCACTTTCCTTCCTATTCAATATTTTGAATTTGTTCTCTTATATCTTCAAGTATTGTTTTTATATCTACAACTCTATTAGTTATTTCTAAACTATTTGATTTTGATCCAATTGTGTTTGTTTCTCTATTCATTTCTTGAATTATAAAGTCCATTTTCTTTCCAGATGGTTCATCTGTTTCTATTAGGCTTCTTAGTTGTTCTATATGGCTTGATAATCTTGTTAATTCTTCTTCAATAGAACATTTATCAGCATAAATCACAACTTCTTGCATTAGCCTTGATTTATCAAGGTCATCCGTCTTTAGGATTTCTTTTATTCTTGCTTCTAATTTTACTACATATTCTTCAATAAGTCCAGTAGATAACTTTGAAATCTCTTCTTTTTTTAATTCTATTTGAGATATTTTGTCAAAAATATCTTTTGAAATCTTTTCACCTTCATTTGTTCTCATGCATATTAATTGATCTACTGCATTTTCTAGTGTTTGTAATAATTCTAATTTTATTTGTTCCTCATTGAAATCGGTTTTTACTGTTAATACTTCTGGTAATTTAGCTATTTCTGTTACTTCTATATTTGCATTTATATTTTGTTTTTCTGCTAATTCTTTAAAACTTTTTATGTAATTTTCTGCTAATTCTGTATTTATACTTATATTATTCTCGTTTTTATTATAATTTTCAAATACAATTGAGATATCAATTTTTCCTCTTTTTAATTTAGATGAAATTAATTTTCTAACGTCTTCTTCAAGATAACTAATAACTTTAGGCATTTTTATATTTACATCTATATATCTATGATTTACTGTTTTGACTTCAACTTGATATTCTCTTGAATTAATAGATAAGTTACTCTTACCATATCCAGTCATACTTTTTATCATATTATTTTCCTTCTTCAACTATTTTTTTATTTTTTCTTTTTGCTTCTTTTTTCACAGGTTCTTCTTTTACAATTTCTTTTATGTCACTTAAATTCTTTAATTCATCATATTTCATTTTTGTATATAATATTGCACATTTTAGAATGTAATAAATTACAAATATGAATATTAATGTTTGTGTATATTTTTCTATAGTATAACCAAATGCCTTTGGCAAATATTTTATTAGTAATGTCATTATTGCAAAAATTAAAATTTCGATTCCTATTGAAAAAATTTGAGCTTTTTCTTTTCTGTATGCTATTTCTAGTATTGTAATTGATATTATCAAAAATATTATACTAGATATGTTTATAAATTGATTTGTTTTTATAACTTGGAAATTAATAATTTGAATATTGAAAATTCCCAAATATATTAATATTAAAATTAGACAAATAAAATTTGCTAATACAGTTTTTACTATAGGCTTTTTTATAATGTTCATTTTTTCTCCTTTGTTAGATTATTTAACATTCAAATTCGTACATAATTATACTTAATATATTTAAAGCTACTGTTTCTGTTCTTAAAATTCTGTTTCCCAATGTTACAATTTTAGCTCCTTCTTTTTGCAAGTATTTAACCTCATTTTCTTCTAATCCACCTTCTGGTCCTATTACAATTGCAATACGAATTTCCTGCTTTTTATTTTGTTTTAATTTTTGAATTTCTTTTTTGATATTATTTTCTTTTTCATTTTCATAACATATAATAATAATATCATATTCCTTTTTTAGTTTCGAAATTTCTTCTATTTTTATTATTTTATGTATTTGTGGTATTAAATTTCTTCCTGATTGTTTCGCAGCACTTTCAGATATTTTTTGCCATCTTTCGATTTTTTTGTTTTCTGACTTTATGTCTAGTTTTACAACACATCTTTGCATTTTAACGGGAATTATTGCATTTACTCCTAGCTCTACTGATTTTTGTATTATTAACTCCATTTTTTCTGCTTTAGGCAATCCTTGAAATATATCAACTAATATTTTACTATTTGTCATTTTATTTTCACTAATAATATGATTTTTTATTTCTGCTTCATTTATTTCAGCAATTTCACATTCAAAAGTAGTTCCTGTTTCTTGATTACATACTTCTAGTTTATCTCCTATTTTTTTTCTTAGAACATTTTTGATATGATTAACATCTTCGCCTATTATTGTTATTTCATTTTCATTTATTTGTTCTGTCTTTACAAAAAATCTTGGCATTGCATTCTCCTTTAATGTATATATTATATTATATTCTTTTTAAAATTTCAATAGAAAAAGAGCAAATAAAAGAAATAACCCTTTAGCTATTTATAGCTTAATGGGTCATTTCTTGATTCTTTAATCACATATAGCTTTTAACATATCAATTTCTTCTACATCATTTGTTGTAAGAATTATTATTTTGCTTCCTTCTGTTTCAAAGATTTCACAAATCTGATATAAATCCATATCTTTAAAAGGATATTCTACTATCTCCCCTGTCATATCGTCTCTTATGTAACAAGTACCTTTTATATCTATTACTGTCAAGGTTTCAGAATTTATGATTTCTTCCAATTTCAAACTATATTCATTTGAACTTTCTTCTATCTTTACTAAATATCCATCTTCATCAATTTTAAAGTTTTCAATTTTACATTTTTCTAATATCTGTAAAAATTTTTCTCTAGATGTTTCAGAAATCCAAATACCTTTATGGAAGTTAGACAAATCTAATTTTTCTATATCTTGTTCTGTAGGTTCACCATTTTTTAGTATTCCTGCTAATACAGTTTTATATTGTGCATCTGGTTTTATTACTAATATTTCTCTACCATCATATTCTTTTTGAACTTCATATAGATCTTCATCAGCTGTTGCACCTATTTCCTGTTTTATTTCTTCTACTGTCTTATCTGTATTTTCTGAATTGTCTTCTTCAATAATTAGGTCTTCTACTTTTTTTGATGAATTTTTCTTATATATAATAATCGTTGTACACAATAATACTATTAATATACAGCTTATTAAAAATAATATTTTTTTATTCATATTTTACCTTTCTACTTTATAGATTTTAACATATTTATTGTAGCATCTATGTATTTTTCAGCATATTTATTATTAACAACTTCTTCATGGCTTTTTACTTCTGGAAGTTCTATAAGTGCTGTTCTAGCTACTTTGCTTGAATTGCCTAAAGACATTCTTGCCCAATTAATTAAATAACCTCTTCCATATGTAGATATGTGTTTAGTTAGATTAAATTCATCTCTATAATATTTTCCTAACCCATCATCTCCCATTGTTTCAGATAACCATCCATGTAAGTCTATTAAAATTGTTTGACCATTTTGTGACTTATTATTTAATAAAAATTCTCTTAAATATTTTGCTTCATATGCTTGGAATGCAGCTGTTCCATTATAATTTCTGCTATCAGTGTATTTAGTATAATCTGTTGTTTGGAAATTTCTATTCATATCAATTCCTTTGTGATTAGGTGCTGCACTATATAATGTTGTTCTTCCTGCTCCATTATTAGTAGTTCCATATGTTTGGCCATCTGGATTTAAAACAGGGAATATATAAATAGTCCAATTATTATATAAACTAATATCTGACTTTTCAGACAAATATTCTTTAAATTCATTTGCTATATATGTTAATTCTTTTCCATCATGGTCATAAGAGTCTTCAAATCCATGTATTGAAAATGTTGTAAATAATACATTTTTTCCTTGTCCAAATTTGTAATATACTAAATCAGTACCTCTTGAATCTCCTTTAACAGCTAAACCACTTTTTCCATATGTACCTTCTTCACATGAAATCTCTGCTTTTGTAAATTCAAATTTTTGTGCATTTGAATTATTGCTTGTATTTACTTGTATATTAGAACCGTTTTTTGCAGTTCCATTAGATACATTTAAGTATAATTCGTTGCAAGCAGATATAATATAATATTTTCCATCTTCTGCTTTTTGTATAATCCATTTTTGTGCAAAAGTATTATTTGATTCATATTGCCATACATTAGCTCCTGGCTTTGTACTTGCATCTGCAACATCTAATACTTTTCCTGAATGTACTGCTGAAATAGAATAATATCCATTATTTAAATATTTAACATAAAACTTCTGTTGATTTGCATCTACAAATTCATATAGTTGAACATTTGCACCATTACTTTTAGATGCTCCATCTATATCTAAAGCATATTTATTGTTTAAAGATGTATGAATAGAATAAATTCCATCTGATATTGTTTTTTCACCAATTAGTGTTTTTCCATTATTCTCATTTACCTTTACAAATTCAAATTCTTGTGTTTTTGATTTATTTTGCTTATTAACTTCTATATTAGCACTATTTTTTGCAGAATTTCCTGCAATATTTAAATACAATTCATTGCATTTTGAAATTATATTATAAGTACCATTTGTAGTTTCTTTTATAATCCATTTCTGAGCATCTGTATTGTTAGACTCATGTTGCCATACATTAGTTCCTGGTGTCTTAGATGCATTTGCAACGTCAAGTACTTTTCCTGAATGTAATGCTGTTATTGTATAATATCCGTCTCCTATATATTTTACTTTAAATTTTTGTTGATTTTGTTTTACATATTCATATAATTGAACATTTGCACCATTATTTTTAGATGCTCCGTCTATATCTAATGCATATCTTTTATCTGATACACTTCTTATTTCATAAGTTCCATCTGATATTGTTTTTTCACCTTTTAATACTTCTATCTTTTCTAATTTAAACTTTTGCGAATTTGAGTCATTCTTTGTATTAACTTCAATATTACTTTCATTTTTTGCAATTTGTTTTGTAACATTTAGATATAATCCATTACATTTTGATATTATGTTATAGTATCCATCTTCTGTCTTTTTTATTAACCATTTTTGAGCATCAGTTCCATTCGCTTCATATTGCCATACATTGGCTCCAGCTTTTTTTGAAGCATCTGCTACATCTAAAACTTTTTCAGAATGTAATGCTGTTATTGTATAATAGCCATCTCCAATATGTTTAATTTTAAATTTTTGTTGATTCTCTCCAACATATTCATATAATTGTACATTAGCTTTATTAGTATTTAATGCTTGACTTACATCCAACCCTAATCTTTCATCTAATTTAGTTTTAATTATATAAGTTCCATCTAATATTTCTTCCTTTTCAGTTGTACTTTTTTCTACAGATGTATTTGTATTAGTTTTTTCATCAGTTGCTAATATTATATTTGAATTTATTAAAAGTAAAAATAACATTATATAAACAATTTTATTTAAAAAATTTTTCATCATTTTTCTACTCCTCTTTAGAATTTTATTTAATCATTCATTTCTTTTTTTCCATTATATTCATTTACTAAATATAATGGTCTATTTTTAGTTTCATTAAATATTCTTCCTAAATATTCTCCAACAATTCCAAACAATAATATTTGTACTCCTGAGAAAAATAATATCAATAGTATAATAGCTTGGAATGCCTGAATTGCTTGATGTATTATTACACATTTAGCTATTACATATACAAAATATACAAATAACAATATAAATGTAGGAATAGCTATAAAAGTTGATAATCTCAATGGAGATGTTGTAAATGATGTTATTCCATCAATTGCTAAATCTACTAATTTACCATAATTCCACTTTGTTGAACCAGCTACTCTTGGATCTCTATCATAAAGAACTTCTTTTTTCTTGTATCCTATCCAACTAAACATACTTTTTGTGTTTCTTTGAGATTCTCTTAATTTTTTTAATGCATTTACACATCTTCTATCTAATAATCTAAAATCACCTGTATCTTTTTGTATTTCTATTTTGGTTAATTTTTGTAATATTCTATAATACATCATTGATGTAAATTTCTTTAACCAAGTTTCACCTTTTCTTGATCTTCTTTTTGCATAAACATCATCATATCCTTCTTCCCAATATTTAACTAATTCAGGAATTAGTTCTGGAGGATCTTGTAAATCTGCATCCATAAATATTACACAGTCACCTGTTGCATAATCTAGTCCGGCTATCATTGCAATCTCTTTTCCAAAATTTCTCGAGAAGTCAACATAACATATTCTATTATCTTTTTCTCTAATTTCTTTTATTATTTCTATAGTTTTATCTTTACTTCCATCATTTACAAAAAGAATTTCAAATTCATAGCTACTCATATTATCCATTAATTTTTTTATTCTATCATATAATATTGGTAATGAATCTTCTTCGTTATATGCTGGTATTATAATACTAATTTTTTTCATCTTTAATTTCACCCTTTCTACTATTTTTAAATGCAAAAAATTTACTAATAAAGAAATTTAAAATAATAACAACAACTGTTACTGTTATTTTGCTAACCATTATTGGAATAGTTGTTTCAAACAATTTTAAACATGCATAAAATTCGATTATCATAGTTATACATCTTCCTGAAACAAATTTTAAAAATTCTTGTAAAATTTCTTTACCTTCCTTAGCTTGTGAATTAAATACCCAAACTCTATTTGTAACATATGCAAATATAATAGCTGATATTATTGCAATTGCATTAGATAAATTTTCGTTTAGTTTTAATATACTTTGTAAAATCCAAAATACAACTAGATTAACTAAAGTTGTTAGTACTCCAAATATTCCATATAATACAATTTGATTTTTTAATAAATTCTTAATAATGTTTTTCATTTCTTTTATTTCTCTTTCTAAATTATAGTTATCAAAAGAAATTGATGCTATAGGTATAAGTATTAATATATAAGGTATTATATATCTTGATTTTGCCTCCCATAAAATATGGAATAAAAATCCACCTATAAATATAGTAATTAATAATATAATTTCAGTTGATATGTTTTTTCTGTATTTTACTAAAAATAATATTGCTGTTCCAAAAACTATTATAATAAGAGCTTTTTGATATGTCAATAACCCTTTAGTTTTTTCTTGTAATAATTCATCCATCTGTTTTTGTGAATCTAAATTAGTATCTCCTTCTATTTGTTTAAAATTAAATGTCTGATTATACCACAAACTTGAATATGTATTTTCTGTCCACATTGAAGCTACTTTTTTTACATAAAATTGAACACAATAAGTAGGGTCTTTTATAAATAGTTTAATTCTTTCCATAATAGCATTTTCATATAATGGCTTACATGTTTCGACATCTTCCCATGCCCACATAATATAATCATTATACCATCCATTCCCTCTATAACCTTCCTGCATTCCCATACATAAATACGCAACAGTTGGTATTTTTCTATCTTTATCCAGTTCTAATCTAGATTGTATCACATTTCTAGTAATTGTGGTAGGTACTATTGAAATAATAATAAATAATATTATTAAAATTATTTTTTTACATATTTCTTTTAAATTTTTTCTTTCTTCACAATCATTTATAACTAATAATATTAAATATATCGTTAATGCCAATATAAATATTAAATTATTCATTCTTAGCATATAACCTAAACTCATAAAAATTGCAGAAATAATGGCAAACCTTTTTTTGTTTGAAGTACCATATTTCATAATAAAATATACTGAAAATAAACACATTGAAAGGCTCATTAAATCACCATATATAAATGTTGATAATAGTGGTAATGTAAAAAAAGTTCCTAATAAAATCAATGTCTTAACTTTATTCATTTTGTACTTATTTTCTAAAAGTTTGCAAATTAAAATAATTGCTATAATAGTCAGTATGTTTGCAACAGCATTTGTATATTGCAGTAATTTTACATTAGTAGTTGAAAAAAGTTTGAATATAATACTAAATGATAGTGCTGTTGTTATTTGTTGAGGACATAATTCAAGATATTGAGAACCTTTTAATTCATCAAATTTATCTTCATACATCTTTACTGCAGTAGAATATACAGAATCCTGATCCCATGCAGGAGTTGCATTTCTTATATTTATCCAAAAAATTTGGGCAACTCCATAAATAACAATAAACATTATAAATAATATTATTTTAGTTTTTCTTTTTAGATTAATTTTATTTATATTGCTAGATACTGATACAATTCCTGCTACTAAAAAGAATGTTATCATAATATTAAAAATATCATATATATTTGTATCAACAATTTCTTCTGGTACATCTTTAATCTGCGAAATATATACTATGTTTAATAATAATATTATAGTGCAACAAAGTATTGCAATCAGAACTGCAAAATTTTTGGCTATTTTACTAATCAACTTAATTCATTCCTTCCATTTTTAATATAAACATATATGAATTGTATCATTTTCAAAAACAAGTTGTTCTTTATCAAAATTTTCCCAGTCTCTTTGACTAAATTCTTCTTGTAGTTCTATATCTTTTTCTGCTTCTTTTAAATCTCTATTTGAATAATAATTAATAATAAATCTAGAAGCCCAGTCTGTGCATAAAGCTCTTACATTAATATCTCCTGATGCCTTAATATCTTTATGTACAAATGTAGTATTTTCGTCTTTATATATTGCAATTTTAGTTATTTGATTACCAGATTCTTTTTCATATTCTTCTATTTGTTCTATTATTTCTGCTGTTTCTTTTTTATCTATGTAATTTACAATATAACTATCAATTATTATTCTGGCAAAGCATATCAGTTGTATACATAAAAATAATATGCTAATTAATATTATTATATTTTTTTCATAATTTTTTATATTAAACTGTTGAAAAATATATACTAAGAATATTCCTATTATTGATGCCATTGGATATGAACTTCTTGCAACAAACCAAATTGAATTTGTGTCTTGTAAAATTTGTGGAGCTATTGTTACAGCTGTTATTCCTATAAGAATATAAAAAGTCCCCATAAATTTTAAAATTTTATTTTTCTTTTTTTCTTCTTTTTCAAAAAATAATATTTTGTATATTATAAAAATAATCAAACCAAATATAATTATAGAAAATAGATACTTAGGTAAAATATTGTATGTATTAAATATAAGTTCTTTCAAACCTTGCATTATTTTATTTATAGATTCTGATAATATTATTTGTCCCTTGACTCTTGAATTAGATGCAACGAATTTCACTATCAAATAATTAAATATTGCTGGAATTCCATATATTGTAGCTACTTTAAAGTTATTCAATAAAAATTCAACTATATTGTTAGAATATTTTATAATGTAAAGTAAAGATAAAGCTACAAATATTCCAACAGTACCCTGATAAGAACAAATTGCAATCATAACAAATACTAGTGCTATTATAAATTCTTTCCAAGTTTTATTAATAAAATGTTTTTCTAATTGCTCGACAGCTAATATACACATTAAAACCGAAAACATCATTATACCTTTTTCAATATATATATATAATTCAATTGAAAAAGGATTTATTATGATTAGTGTTGCAATAATTAAAGAAACTACTTTATTATCAATATCTTTCTTTAACAAATTATTTAACCTATATAAACTAATTATTGTACATATAATTGCAAATGTATATGACAAAAAGTATATTATTTTGTCACTTAAGTTCATTATACCTAAACATACACCCGCTATTAATGCTGTTACAATTCTTCCTCCTGTGGCAAATTGGTTAATTACAGATCTAGTTGTATTAGTAAAAACAAAATATGTATCTGGTGCATATTGTATAAATACTAATGCACCAAAAAATATAATAGGTATTATTATACATAAATATATATCAATGTTCTTAAAAATATTTTTAATTCTTTCCATACATTTCTTCTTCCTTAATTATAGTTGCTCAGCAAAGCCCTTTTGTAATTTATTAAATATTATATATCCAATTATACATAATACTATTGAAATTATTATCAATAATAATGTTGATACTATATCTATCATTCTTTGATTATAGAATATGTCTCTATATCCATTTATTATATATGTCATAGGATTTAAGTACAAAATCCATTTAAAATTGTCTGGTATTGTTTCTGAAGCATATACTATAGGAGTTGCATAAAATAGTAATTGCATTGCAACTCCTATTAAATGTTGCAAGTCTCTAACATATACAGATATGCTTGATATAATAAGTGATATTCCTATTAATAATAAGTATTGTGCTAATAGTACTAATGGATATAGTAATATATATTTACTTATTCCTAATCCACCAAATATTACGAATCCTAAAATAATTATTGTAGAAATCATAAAATTAACGGCTTCACTTGTTACAATTGAAATTGGTAATATTTCTCTTGGAAAATATACTTTTTTTATTATGTTTCCATTTTCTATCATTGTAAATGCTGATCTAGTTACTGTTGATGAAAAAAATGTCCAAGGTATTAATCCACAACATAAAAATATTGCATAATTTTCTTGTGGATTTTTTAGTATAACTTGAAATACTACTGCATATACAATAATTTGTAGTAGTGGATTCAAGAATGACCATAACACACCTAAAAATGAATTTTTATATTTTCCTCTTATTTCTTTTTTTACATTTGTTTTTAGTAGTTCTCTGTATTTATATAAATTTCTAAACACGCCTATCATTTATAATTACCTCGTTTATTTTAAAATAATATTTCTAATTTTTTGTTTTAATTTTGTTTTTTGTATAATTCCCATCAATCCTGTTATCTTTAGAAATTTTATTAATGCTCTCCAAATTGGATTTTGCCATAATCTTCCTTTTAGTTGAGAAAGTTTATATTGTTTAAGATTATTATATGAATACTTTCCTCCTTCTTGTGGGAAGTAATTTCTAATATCTAATTGATTATACATAACTAAGTATTGTTTATATAAATCTCTATTTATAACACTTAGTTCATTTATTTGGCTTCCTTCTCTTGCAAATTTTTCAAATTCTCTTGTAAATATGTTAGCCATATTATTTACTGTATAGCCATTTAAAATCTTTTTCCTACAGTTTTCTTTTAATTTATCATCACTTAATACTTCTTGAATTGCTTTTACATATCTGCTTATTTCCTCATTTGAATATTTTCTATTAAAATATCCATTTTCTGCTGTTTGCATATTTTTTACTACACGTCCACATGTATTATCAACCAATTCTTTCTGACCACCTACATCTGCTGTTACTACAGGTGTTCCCATTGCTAAAGATTCATATGTAGTAAGAGTCAATCCTTCTACCAATGAGCAAATTACACTTACATCCGCAACTTTGTAAAATGGTTTTGTATTGCTCTGCATTCCAAAAAATATTACATTTTCTTTAATTGCACTTGCAACTGATTTCATTTCATTTAATTGAGGACCATCTCCAACAACCATTAGCATTAAGTTTTTATCTTTTTCTAATAATTTTTTAAATACTTGAATCATGAAAATAGGTCTTTTTTCTTCTGATATTCTACATAAAAATAAAATTACTTTTTTACCTTTTAATTTGTCTTTAGCTTTCATTAAATCAGAATTATTACTAATTTCTACTTTGTTTCTATCAAACTGTTCTTCATCAACACCTATATAGACAGTTTCTACATTATCTACTGATCTTTGCATATTATTTTTCATTGATTCTTTTAAGGCTTTTGTACAAGTATATGTTTTGTCTAAAAAGCCATCAATTGCAGTTGAGTCTCTTGGATATTCACCATTTCTCCAGCTTTTATTTTCACTATGTAAGTAATCTATAAATACTACTTTAGGAAATTCTGATTTTAACCATGGTATAGCATAAAAGCCAAAATAACTATTTGATTGCATAACAATATCAATATTTCTAGACTTAATTAAATAGTGTATAAATCCTGGCCAATCTTGTCTATGTAAAAAGCTTGTCAAATCAAAAACTTCTGCATATTTTTCGAATTTTTGTCTCCATATATAATCTGAAGTTTCTGTTGTAACTATTGTAATATCGAATTTGTTTTGGTCTAGCCTTGATATTAAATCTAAATTAAATTTATCTGCTCCTCCTACAACAAACCAAGGCAATATAAATAAAAGTCTTATCTTTTCTCCTTTTTTATTAATTGGTTGCCTATTCCAGTCAAAAACATATGGATATGAATCATAATTAGACTTTGTTGTTGTCGGAAATTGAATTGCAAATATTTCTTTTTTTATTTTATTTGCTTGTTTTGCAATTTCGCTTCTTGCATGTTCGTCTCTTTTTTTATCTTTATTTATTGAATCTAAAATTCCGCCTTCTTTTTTCTTTCTGTACCAAAATCCATAGTAATTCATTCTTATTGGGAAATATCCTTTTTCCAACATTCTTAGCCATAAATGCCAGTCTTCATGGACATCATCATCAACAGCAGAATATCCACCAACATCTAGTAGTGCTTCTTTTCTTATTAGCGAACATACTGGTATTATGTTTTCTTTTTTTTCTATATTAATATCAAATATTTTCTTCCATAAAAATTCTTGTCCATCAAAATTAACTAAATCTGCATATACCCATGATGCTCTTGGATTTGTTTGCAATGTCCAGTAACAACACTCTAGCATAGTTCTATCTATTGCATCATCTGAATCTATTATAAATAATAAATCACATTTTGCTTTTGAAATTGCAAAATCTCTTGTTTTTATTCTTCCTCTATTTTTTTCATTATATATTTTTATTCTATTATCTAATTGTGCAATTTCCTCTAGTGTCTCTTTTGTTCCTTCTTCAGTACTTCCATCATTTACAATTATCCATTCCCAGTATGGAAATGTTTGATTTATAATAGAATTTGCAGTTTCTCTAATATATTTTTTACAATTATAATATCCTGTTATTATACTAATAATAGGTTCTCCACTATTAATAGATAAATTTTTATTTAATTTGGTTCCAGGCATCATAGAATAATCAAAATACTTTTCTTCTTCGTTCATATCAATAACTCTCCTCTATCTAGTTTCTTTCACATATTCTTCTACTACTTCTTTTGTGTTACCATCCATTTTTATTTTTCCTTTATATAACCAAATTGCTCTATCACATAGTTTTTTTACAGAGTCCATGCTATGTGTAACAAATATCATTGTTTTCCCTTTTTGTTTTAGTTCTAACATTTTTTCAAAACATTTATTTTGGAAATGTTCATCTCCTACTGATAATATTTCATCTATCAGTAATATGTCTGCATCTACATTGATTGCTACTGAAAATGCTAATCTCATATACATTCCTGAAGAATAAGTTCTAACAGGATTATCAATAAATGGTCTTAATTCAGAAAATTCTATTATATCTTCTATTCTTTCATCTATTTCTTTTTTTGTTAGTCCAAATATAGAAGCATTAAAATATATATTTTCTCTTCCTGAAAAATCAGGATGAAAACCTGCTCCTAATTCTAATAAAGATGTTAATTTTCCTTTAGTTATAATTCTTCCCTTATTAGGATATATTATTTGAGTCATTAATTTTAATAAAGTAGATTTTCCGCTTCCATTTGTTCCTATTAGTGCAACAACTTCTCCTTTTTTTATTTTTAGATTAATTCCTTCTAATACTACTCTTTTTTCTTTCTTGTTTCTTGAAAACAAAAATAAAAGTTTTTCCTTTATGGTATTTGCTTTATCTAAATATACATTAAATGTTTTATGAACATTTTCTACTATTATGCTATATTCTTCTTCAGCTTGTTTCATATTTTTATATTCCTTTCTTTTTTGCATTTAATATTGTATAATTTTTCTTTTTTATTTTATCAATATTTAATATAATAGTCAATCTTTATAAAAAAATAAGAGAGAAATTTTTTAAATGTGCTTTCTCTCTTATCTTTATTTATTTTAAAAAATTTTCTGGAATAAATCCTTGTCTTCCATCATCTAATTCTACTCTATACCAATTATAACCATCAATATTATTATATGTTCCTTTATTCACAACTGTAACATTACTTCCTTCTGGTAATGTTGTTATTTTATCAAGTCTAGTACTTGGTCCTACTCGTACATTACAACCATTTCCATCATTAGTTTTTACTTTTGCAGTATAATTGCTATTTTTAATAACTTCTATTTGTTTTAGATATGTGCCTGACATAAAGCCTATCTCACCATCTGTTGTAATTATTTTATGCCAATTGCCATTTATATTTCTTTCTACTGATAACAATTCTTCTCCTTTATATATTGTTCTTATTATATCTGAATTGGTACTAGCAGATTTTCTAAGGTTCACTCCTCCATCTGCTGTTATTTGCACATTTATTGGAGAACTACTTATACTATTTAAAGGCATTGGAGCATTTTCTGTTCCCATATTTTCGTATATTGGTATGATAAAAGTAAACTCACTTTGTAATTTATCTGTATTTAAATACATACTTCTCATTAGTCTCGCTTCACTATATGCTCCCATTAAATTTTGCATATATTGGTGTTGATATAATGGAGTTCCATTTCTTACATCTATATCAAATTTATTTTGGTATAAGGTATTTTGATAATTTTCTAGCCAATTCTTTTTACAGAATTCTATACCACCTTCAATTGCTTTTTGCATTGTATTCCAACCATACTTTTTTGCAGTTGCTAAAGCATTTGCATAAATTTGATCCCAGCCATTTCCAGATGCTCCTATATTAAAAGGATTATAATATATATGTCCATCTCCACCATCCATTCCTTTTCCTATAACAGTTCCTTGTCTTCCTTGTTCTTGAAGCATTCTTGCAACTATATAGTATGAATTTACATTTTTATTCTTTGATGCAGTATCTATAGTATTAGCATATCCTTGTAAATATGTTCCATTAACTTGTGATTGAATTCCTTCTAATGTACATACACCATTTATGTATTCATTCAAATCTTGGAATTGAAATATATTTATTTCATCTAAAAAATTTCTTGAATCCATATAATAAGCTATAGCTTTTTCAGAAGCGCAATACCATCCGCTATCATATAATTGTGTTCCACACTCTGGGCAAATCCATTCACCACTATAATTAATTGGAACTAAATTTCTTGAGTGTACAGCTGATTCTCCTTTAATTACTTCTTGAAAAGTTAAACCTGTATACAATAATTCAAATTTCCAGTTTGGATATTTTTCCATTAAAGCTTCGATTTTCTCTTTATATCCAGGATATTTTAAAGTATCTATGTCAATATTATACTTTACTTCTTCCAATTTAAATTTTTGTGCATCTGATTCATCTTTTGTATATACATTAATATTTGTCCCATTTTTAGCTATTCCATTGTTTACATTCAAGTATAATCCACTACTTTTAGAAATAATATTGTAATTTCCATCTTCTGTTTCTTTTATTACCCATTTTTGTGCATCTGTATTGTTTGATTCATATTGCCATACATTAGTTCCAGATGTTTTTCCTCCATTAGCAACATCCAAAACTTTTTTAGAATGTATTGCTGTTATTGTATAATATCCATCCCTATTATACTCTATTTTAAATTTTTGTTGGTTTTTTGCTACATATTCGTATAATTGTACATTAGCAGTATTTATTAAAGATGCTCCACTTACATCTAATGAATAAGTTTCATTTAATACTGTTTTTATTACATATGTACCATCTTCTATTGTTTTTGTTCCTTCAACTATTTCATTTTCTTTTACTTTTTCAAACTTGAATTTTTGTGCATTAGAATTATTTCCTGTATTTACTTGAATGTTTGTCCCATTTTTAGCTATTCCATTACTTACTTCTAAATATAAACCGTTATTTTTAGAAATAACATTATAATTTCCGTCTTCCGCTTCTTTTATTACCCATTTTTGTGCGTCTGTATTGTTAAACTCATGTTGCCATACATTAGTTCCAGGCTTTTTGCTTCCATTAGCTACATCTAATACTTTTTTAGAATGTTCCGCAGTTATTGTGTAATATCCATCATTATTATACTCTACATTAAATTTTTGTTGACTTTCCTGTACATATTCATATAGTTGTATATTAGCTGTATTTGCTAAAGAAGCTTGATTCACATCTAAAGCATATCTTTCATCTAGTACTGTTTTTATTACATATGTACCATCCTCTATAGTTTTAGTTCCTTCAATAACTTCATTTTCTTTTACTTTTTCAAACTTAAATTTTTGTGCATTTGTATTATTCCCTGCATATACTTGAATGTTTGCTCCGTTTTTAGCTATTCCATTACTTACATCTAAATATAATCCACTGCTTTTGGAAATAATATTGTATTTCCCATCACCCGCTTCTTTTATTGCCCATTTTTGTGCATCTGTATTGTTAAATGCATGTTGCCATACATTAGTTCCTGATTTCTTTTCATTGTGGGCTACATCTAATAATTTATTTGAATGTATTGCTGTTATTGTATAATATCCATCATTATATTCTACTTTAAATTTTTGTTGGTCTTCCTGTACATATTCATATAGTTGTATATTAGCTGTATTTGCCAAAGAAGCTTGGTCTACATCTAAAGCATATGTTTCATTTAGTACGGTTTTTATTACATATATTCCGTTCTTCTATTGGTTGTTCGTTTTTCTCTATTTTATTTTCTTGTGCAAAGGATGTTGATATATTAAATAAAAATGTTTGAATCAGCATAAAAATTATAATGTAAATTAACTTATATTGTGTTTTGAAGATTTTACATTTCATATAATTATGTCACCTCCTTAACATAACTAATATAACATCTTTTATATTATAAAGTCAATAAAAAAAGGCTAAATTTAGCCTGTCAATTTATGGTAAACTTAGTCTTATTTCCAATTTATTTTAATCTTTTTCTAGTAAATATATTCACAATATTGTTTATTAGTTTAAATCTTTTACTATTATATATAGAACTTAATTCTTCAAATAGTTCTTCATTTCTTTTTTCTTGTTTTTTTACTGTGTTTTTTAATTCTTCTATTTCTTGTATAATATTATTATATTCTTGTGCTTTATAATCTGTAATTTTATCTATTATTTCTCTTTGTTTTTTCATTTCTTCTAATAGTAAATTATATTTTTGCACATTTTCTTGTTCATGTTCTTTTAATGTTTCTATTTGTATATTATTTAATTCAAGTATCTTTATTTCTGCATTTTCATCTGGCAAAAAGTCTTCAATAAAATATACGTTTTTTAATATATCTAATTCTTTTAATGCAATATTAAAATTATCTTCTGTAATTTTTTGAATTTTATCTAAATCTAAATTTTTCAATTGCAATATAATATCTTCTATCTTTTTAGCTTCTAAATCATTACTTGCAAAATTTGCTTCAATTGAATTATAGATATTATTTTTATCTACTAAAAACTTTATTTCTTCAGGAGATGTTATAATTGCTATTCTTTTTGTCGCAATCGCTTCTATTATGCACCTTCCCATACCTATTACAACATCATATTTTTCCATTTCCTTTGCAACCTCATTAGTTCCTCCTTCAAAAATGATATTATAATTATTAATGTTTTTTTCTTGTATATAGTTTTTTATAGTTATTACACTTTGTTCGTCTCCATCACCATATATTACAAGTTTTCCGCTAAAGTTTTCAATTGAATTAGCATATTGAATGAAAAAATTTATTCCACATTGTATTGATATTAGTTTTTCTGGAGCTATTCTAGAAATAAGCATAAAATTATTTATAGTATTTACTTGTGTATTTGAAATATATTCTTTAAAATAAATACTATTTTTTAAAACTGCATATTTTTCTTTTGGTATATTAAAATATTTTGCATTTAAATCAATTGAGCCATAATTTAGTGTAATTATTTTATAAGCATTATCAAAATAAAATTTAAATAGTCTTTTATATAATGGGAAATTAGATATATACCAATCATATACTTCAGTTAATCTTGAATGTACAAATGCTATATATGGTATTTTTGTAATAATGCTTGCTATAAAGGCATTTAACAAACATGGAAATTGATGAATATGTATCTGTCCTACATTATATTTTTTTATTATTTCTATAATTTGTTTTGTTCCTTTTATATCTATTTCATTTTTTAATTCAAATTCAAAATCTATACATATGATTCCATGTTTTTTTAACCTTTCTGTATATATTCCATTTTTAGCAAGTACAATGACATTATATCCTTTTTCTTTAAAAGCTAGTGCTTGATTATATACAGAAGTTTCTACTCCTCCGACTTCTAATTTTTCTAAACAAATTAAAATTGTTTTGTTTTCCATATTTATCCTCACTTATCTTTTGATTTTTAGTTTAGTCATAATCCTTCCTGGTATAAATAAAATAATAATTAATATTTTATTTAATATTCCTTTAATATTTTTTAAAATCTTTTTTTGGCTAGTTAGTGTTGAAAATAATATATAATGTTTTATAACATATAATCTTTTCTTAAATAAGACACCTCTCATATCTTTTTGTAAAATCTCTCTAAAATAATTAAAATATCCATATGGATTTTCTACAAATTGTTTCTTTATATTTTTTGTATATCCTTCATTTTGATATTCACAAATCATTATTGGTTCATTTATACAAATTATGTTATATTTTTCATCCATCTTGTGAAACATTCTTGCTTCAGTAACAAATTTTTCTTTATTTTCAAGTTCATATTTATATTGTTTTCTTATTTCAGTGTTAAATACTAATGCTTTCTCTCCATTTTCGCCTTGTTTAAAATATAAATCAAACATCGTTGTAAATTTATCTCGAAAGTTTCTTCCCATATTTTCTTTATTTTGATTATATTTTAGAAAACATAAAGCATAATATTTATCATTATTGTTTTTATTTTCATTATATGCTTTTTCTATACTTTTAAAAGCATTATTTGTAAAATAGTCATCTGAGTCACATTCTATTAATAAATCGCCTTGTGCATATTGTATTACATTATTTATTGCCTGCATTTTACCTTGATTTTCTTGAAAGAAATACTTTATTACTATTTTTTTTTCTTTTATAAAATTTTCAACTGTTTCTTTTGTACTATCTTTTGAACCATCATCTATTATAATCCATTCAACATCAATATTATCTTTTATATTATTCACTATACTTTCATATAATCTTGGCAATAAGTTTGCTCTATTATATGTTGCAGTTAAAACTGATATTTTCAAATTATTCACCTACTAATTCTATAATTTTTTTTATTATATATTTGTTGTCGTAATTATTTGTTATATTATCTTTTTCTGCTCTACCTTTTTCGATTATATTCTTTAATCCATTATAGATTCCATCTTCTGAGTTTTCAAATATTTTTGAATTGTCATAATCTCTTACTACTTCTCTTGCAGCTGTATCTGTAATTAAAATATATTTTCCTAATATTTTAGCTTCTTCAACAACCATAGGATATCCTTCAAAATATGATAAAAGGCAAAAATAGTCTGCTTTTTTTATATATGGATAAGGATTTTCTTTTTGTCCTAATAATTTGAAAGTGTCTTGAACTTTTTTCTCATATATTAATTTTTCTAATTTCTCTTTTTCAGGTCCATCTCCTATTATATAGAAATTATGATTATAGCCTTCATTTGTCAATTGGCTATGCACATTTATTAACCTATCAAGTGCTTTTTGTTCAACTAGCCTTGACACTGTTACAAAGTTTAAAGTATTTTCATTAAATTTTAAATCAACTGTTTCTTTTGATTGGGCAATAACATTATTACTATTTATATAATTGTAAATTACTTCTTTTGAAACATTGTTTTGGTATACTTCTTCAAATTTTTTAACATTGTCTTTGCTTACAAATACTAATTTGTTATATTGGCTGTATATTTTTTTATCTATTATTCTTTTTAATTTTGATTTAAAATTGTTTCCAAAAACTTTACTTATATCATTATGTATCCAAGCTATTTTAACTGTGTTATTATTTGCAGTACTAAATATTCTTGTTATCGCTCCTTCTAAAAATGCTATTTCAATATCATAATCATTTTTTATATATTTTTTATAAATACGTTTTTGTTGTAATAAAACTTGAAGCGGTTTCAAAATTTTTTGTATTTTATTTAATTCTTTATATTGTAGATTATACAATGATTTTAATTTTACTTTATTAGAAAGTTTTTTCTCAAATTCTCCATTTGGATATATTGTAAAAATAGTTATATCATATTTTTCACATAATTCGTTTGCTATATCTACTAATACTCTTTCTGCTCCTCCTATTGTCAAACTTGTTATACCAAATATTATTTTTTTCAATTTCTTCTCATCTCCTTAGTTTTATTTAATAACAATAAATTTATTGATATTATAATCATTGTTGTAGATGCATTAAAAAATATATAACCTGACAATAAAGATAGTGCAAATGCAAGCCCTCCTCCAGATATTAGCATAATCCATTCTGCATCAATTTTTTTAATATTTTTTACTCCATAATAAAGAGAGTATATATATACTGCTAGAAATGGTACTAAATATAATATAAAACCATATAGTCCAAAATTTATTAAAATTGCAGCTAATTCCATTTCTAAAACCATTTCTCTGTATTGACAAACATATCCATTTCCAAATAGTCTATATAATAAATTTGATTGGTTATTTGCAAGTTCTATGTTATATATTAGTTGCAATGTTCTCATTTGCTCTACTGATAATTCATATTTTGTTGCAATTTCGTTTAAACTTAAAACCGCTTCTTGCTGTTCTTTGCTCATATAGTCTTCTTCTAATGTTCCTGCTTCAATTTTATTTTTTATTTCATATAAATCTCCAGTTATGTGTACTTGCTCTTTTGTTACCTCATCTACAACTTCACTTGCCATATCTTCAACTTTTTCTCTTCTTTTTAAAGTATTTGATCCAAATATATAAATAATTGCTATAATTGCTATAATACTTATTATAAATATTGATATTAGTTTTATTAGTTTCTTTTGAGCTATTTTTTTATTTATAATTATGCATAATAAATTAGCAATTCCAAATATAATTATTGATAAAATAGTACCATATAAACTAACTCTTGTTCCTAATAATATCATTGAATATATTGCTGTCAAAAATAATATAATACCTGTATAAATTTTAAGTTTAAAGTTTATATTTTTTTTATTAAATATATTAAATAATATAAACATAGATAAAACTAATATAGCACTCAAACTATTACCTGATTCAAACCATCCTTTATATCCCATTTCTTCTAACATATATGTACTTGATATAGTTCCAGTCATCAATGATATATATAAAGATATGCAATATATGCTAACTGATGTTAAAATGCATTTATATAATTTATCAGTATCTTGATTTTTATAGAATGTGTAAATGTAAATATATAAATTTAAAGCCATAAAAGTATAATTAGCTAAATACTGAAGTTCATGCATTACTCCACTGTATGAACTATTATTTTTCAATATCGAAAAAATATACAAATGTGCTAGAGCATATACTCCATAGGTTATACCTGCTAAAATAAATATTTTTCTTTGCTTTTTATCTTTTATGAAAATATATAAACATACAGTTATTATAAATAATGGTCTTAAAATTGTTGATGGTGATATACTAGTATTAAAAGTATTTCTAAACAAAAAACTTATGCAATCTAATATTGGACATATTATTATATATAAATATAAAATTGTTTGTATTTTTATTTTTCTCATTTTTACCCCTATTACAAAAATTTAAAAATAAATGAATATATTCTAAATGTTAATTTATTAACACTTTTGATATATAGATTTTTCAAACTTTTTATGCTATTTAAAATGTTATTGTTTTTCCAATTTGGAAATTTTATATTTAAGTTTTCCCATGTTTTATTTAATAATTCATTTCTGATTTTTTTGTCTTTAATCTTTACTATTCTTAAGAAAGAACTGCATAATAAATATCTTGCATACACATATTCAAGTTCTTCTTTAAAGTCATTGTATAAATTGTTTTTTTGATAATAATTAATTACATTTTCTAATACTAAAAATATTTCTTCATTTTTTTTATTTTGAGTGTTAGAAATTGAACCTTTTCTTTGTATGTAATGTATGAAACATTTTCTAACAAATGCAACCTTTTTTATATATGGTAATATTTTATAAAAACCTTCTATATCCTCATATCTTAATCCTACTGAAAATCTTGCTTCTGGATGATTTTCATATATTTCTCTCTTTATTAATTTATTCCAAGCAACAACTCTTGATTTGTATAACATTTCTTTTTGATTTAAATACACAGTACCTATATCTTCTCTTTTTTTATTTGGATATTCCCACCAAAAATCACATTCTACCATATCTGCATTTTCTTGTTTTGCTTTTTCATACATTTCTTCATACATTGTGGGTTCTACATAATCGTCTGAGTCTAGAAAAGCAATATATTCTCCTGTTGCATATTTTATACCAAAATTTCTAGCATCTCCTAATCCTCCATTAGCTTTTTCATAATATTTAATCTTGTTTGGAAACTTTTTTTCAATTTCTTTTGCTTTTTCTTTTGAACTATCTTGGCTTCCATCATTAACTAATATTATTTCAATTTCTTCTAATGATTGATTTACTAATGAATTTAAGCATTTTTCTATGTATTTTTCTACATTGTAAAAAGGTACAATTACACTTACTTTTGGCATTATTTCCTCCCATTATTATGAATTTTCAAATATAGTCTAATATTATATTTTAATAATAATCTTTTTACTAACTGTTTTAAATCTCTTGGTTTTATATTTTTATACATTTTTCTTTGCTTTATCATTCTTATATAAAGTTTTTGAGAATTTTTATTTAACTCATTTAATTTTAAAATTATAGCATTTGTATAGTATATTTTTATATTTTCCTTTGTTACTTCTTCTAATTGTAGTTTTTCTACCATATTTAACATATTGTCATAATGAAATAATACATCTTCCATCTTTTTTATTGTTTTATTATAATCTTCTGTTCTTGTTATACTATTAGGTGCTTGTACATATTTATATAAATATTCTGGTATAGAAATAACAGTTTGAGCAGATAATATGATAAATGGTATTAAACCAAAATCTTCATGGTATGTTCTTTCAAACTTAAAGTTGTTTTTTGTAAATAGTTCTTTCCTAATTAGATATACACATGGCGAATCTAGTAAAACATCTTTACAATACAATCTGTTAAATGCATCTTGCCCATTAGACACTTCGAAAACTGGACCAGATACTTTTTCTAGTATTTCATCTTTTTCATTTACTCTTTCTAATTTGAATTTTATCAAATCTATATTTTTGTCTATGTATTTCTCTAATACTTCAAAAGCATTTGTTTCAAGATAATCGTCAGAATCCAAAAACATTATATATTTTGATATTGCTTTTTCAATACCAAAATTTCTTGTTTTTGCTATTCCTTCATTTCCTTTTGAAAAATATTTTATATTATTAGATTTGTTATTTTTTTCTATGTATTGTTTTATTATTTCTTCTGAATTATCAGTTGAGCCATCATTAATAATTAATATTTCTATATCTGTTTTTTTAGTTTGATTAATTATTGAATTTAAACATTTTTCTAGTTTTATTCCTGTGTTATATACAGGAATAATTATACTTATTTTAGGCATTTTTTATTCCTTTCAAAATATTTTTTCTAGTTTTTCCATAATAATATTATTATATTGTTCTGCATCAAATTTTTCTTTTACTTCAAAACCATTTTCTATAAATAGTTTCATTTTTTGATAAATGTCATCTATATCTTTTGAAGTTGTATAACCAAATTTTCCTTCAATATCTTCATAGTCTGATACTTTTGTAGTTATTATGGGTTTATTTAATATCATACTTTCTAAAAATACAACTGGATATCCTTCATAATCTGATGTTAATATTACACAATCAGATATTTTGAAATATGGGTATGGGTTTTGCTTTTTACCAACAAATAATATTTGTTTTTCTAATTTATATTCTTTTACCATATTCTTGTATTTTTCAGTATCTTTACCTTCTCCTACAAATAGAATTTTGAATTTGTAATTATTTTTACTTAATTTTTTTGCAACTTCTATAATTCTATTTAATCTTTTTTCTTTTTCGTCATGTCTTCCTACATTTAGAAACGTTACTTCTTCTGATTTAGATAATTCTATATTTTCATTTGAAAGTCTGATTATTTTTTGATAATCTACTAGATTATTACATACTATTACTTTTTCTTTTTCTTTTGGAAAAATCTCTATAAAAGATTGTTTTGCCTTTTTAGACACAAAAATTAAACGTTTAAATTTGTTATATTTTTTTTCTTTAAAAAATTTAATCATTTGATTTATGTTGTTTTTGTATATTGTACAATAATCTGAATGCACCCATAGACATGAATTTTTAGATGCTGTTCTACTTACAAATGATGCTGAATTTGAATATGTTGCAAATGAAGCTGAGAAGTCAAATTTATTTTTGTATTTTAATGCAAACTTAATTCTTTGCACACAATTAATTATTTTTCTTTTTATTATGTTTTTATCATTATTTGGTGTATATGTTATAACTTTAATATTTGAATTTAGTTCTTGTAAAAATATTCCCTCTTTTTTTTCAAGAACTAATGTTATTTCATAATCTTTTTTTTGTAATTCATTTAATAATGTTACTAATGCTTTTTCTATTCCTCCAATGTCTAAAGAATATGCAGAAAATAATAATTTTTTCATTTTTTCATTCCTTTTTCTCTATTTTAATATTTTTATAATATCATTAAAAAGGAAAAAGTACAAGCTTTTTCTTGTACTTTCTCTTGGTTTTAAATAAATTAGTTATTATCTATTTAATCCTTTTCTTCCTGGATAAACTGCAATACTTCCTAAATTATTTTCTATATTTAATAATCTATTATATTTAGCAACTCTATCTGTTCTGCATGGTGCTCCTGTTTTTATTTGTCCTGCGTTTGTTGCAACTGCAACATCTGCAAGTGTTGTGTCTTCTGTTTCACCACTTCTATGTGATACAACAGCTGTATATCCATTTTTCTTAGCTAACTCGATAGCATCTAATGTTTCTGTTAATGTTCCTATTTGGTTTAATTTAATTAAGATACTGTTTGTAACACCCATATCAATTCCTTTTTGTAATCTCTTAATATTTGTTACAAATAAGTCATCTCCAACTAGTTGAACTTTACTTCCTAGTTTATCTGTTAGTTTTTTCCATCCGTCCCAGTCTTCTTCTGCTAATCCATCTTCAACTGAGATTATTGGATATCTTTCACATAAGTCTGCTATGAAATCAATCATTTCATCACATGTTTTTGTAACACCTATTTTCCAGAAATGATATTGTCCTTCTTTTCCTATTTTTTTAGCTTCATCATACATTTCTGTTGCTGCTAAATCTAAAGCTAAACATACTTCTTCTCCTGGTTTATATCCAGCTTCTTTTATTGCTTCAACTATTAATTGT
Organism: uncultured Clostridia bacterium; assembly: GCA_944393125.1. Lineage (GTDB taxonomy): Bacteria > Bacillota > Clostridia > TANB77 > CAG-508 > CAG-269. Next base: position 41,078 of record CALXZB010000001.1, read on the forward strand.
AAAGCTTCATCTTCATCTTTTACATTTGGGGCAAATCCACCTTCATCTCCTACACCAGTTCCTAATCCTTTAGATTTTAATACTTTTTTTAGTGTATGATATATTTCAGCACACATACGTAAACATTCAGTAAATGATTTTGCGCCAACTGGCATTATCATAAATTCTTGTACACTTAATGTTGAATCAGCATGTTTTCCGCCATTCATTATGTTCATCATTGGTACTGGTAATGTTTTTGCATTTACTCCACCAATATATTGATATAATTCCATTCCTAAAGAAGCGGCTGCTGCTTTTGCAACTGCAAGTGATACTCCTAATGTTGCATTTGCTCCTAATTTTCCTTTATTTTCTGTTCCATCTAATTCTATAAGAGTTTTATCAATCATAGCTTGATCATAAACATTCATTCCTACTAGAGCTGGAGCTACTATTGTATTTACATTTTCTACGGCTTTTAAAACTCCTTTTCCCATATATCTTGATTTGTCTCCGTCTCTCAATTCAACTGCTTCGAAACTTCCTGTTGATGCTCCTGATGGTACCATTGCTATTCCACAGCTTCCATCAAATGTTGTTACTTCAACTTGTACTGTTGGATTTCCTCTTGAATCTAATACTTCTAAAGCTTTTACACTTTCTATGTCTAAATAGTTTTTCATAAAAATTACTTCCTTTCTTTTCTGTTGGCATTTGCCTATTTATATTAAAGTGACATTGTCACCAAATATCTATTTTATTTACTTCTTTATAAATATTGTTTATCAGTTTTTAATCTCATTTTTCTTTCTAACAAGTAATTCTCTATAGCTTGTTTTTCTTTTTTACTCTGTGGTTCTATATGTAAGTATTTATATCTCCAAAATATGTGGTGGTCATAATATTCTTCTTTGCTAACTGTTAAACTATCATAATTGTATTCAATTTTAAACTTATTGTCCTTAATTGAAATTGTTATATTAGACCATATCTTTTGTCCACTTTTGGCATATTCCTCTCTAAGTTTCTTTATTAAATCATATAGTACTTCAACTTCTTGCATATATTCTTCTTCATCAATATCATATTTTGCTGGGACTTCATATACATTTATAAATCTTTTTTTTAATATCCCTTTTGGTAAAAAGTAAAAATACATTTCTCCTGTTTGTATACTCCCAAGTCTATCAATAATAGATGCATAAAGGTATAATTCATCCCATTTGCCTGGTACTATATCAAATATTTTTTTCTGTATTTCATTATAAATTTCTTTTTTTCCATTTGTATTATTTGACAATTTTTTCACCCTTATTTTACTAGAATACTTTCTCCTGTCATTTCATTAGGCTTATCTATTTTCAATATTTCTAATAGTGTTGGTGCTAAATCTGCTAACTTTCCTGATTTAATATCTAGTTTTTCATCATTCGAAACTAGTATTAATGGCACAGGATTTGTAGTATGAGCAGTATGTGGTTCTCCAGTTTTATAATCAATCATTTGCTCACAATTTCCGTGATCTGCTGTTATTAACATAGTTCCATCATGTGCAAGCATTGCATCTACTACTTTTCCAACACATTCATCAACTGCTTCTACTGCTTTTATTGCAGCAGGTAAACTTCCTGTATGTCCTACCATATCTGGATTAGCATAATTTAATATTATTACATTATATTTTTCACTATTTATTGCTTCTACAACTTTTTCTGTAACTTCATATGCACTCATCTCAGGTTGTAAATCATAAGTTGCAACTTTTGGAGATGGTACTAATATTCTATCTTCTCCAGGATATTGTTTTTCTTCTCCACCATTAAAGAAAAATGTTACATGAGCATATTTCTCTGTTTCAGCAATACGTAATTGTGTTAAACCATTTTTGCTTAAAACTTCTCCTAATGTATTTACTAAGGGTTCTTTTTTAAATGCAATTTTTACGTTTGGCATTGTTTCATCGTAATTTGTAAAACATACAAAATATGTTTTCATTTTCTTTGTTTCAAACCCATTGAAATTTGGATCTACGATTGCTCTAGTTATTTCTCTTGCTCTGTCTGGTCTAAAGTTAAAGAATATTACAGAATCATTTTCTTGTATTGTTGCTATTGGTGTATCACCATTACAAATTACAGTAGGTTCTACAAATTCGTCAAATACTTCTTTTTGGTAAGAATCTTCTATTGCTATAGTTGTTGATGTAGCTTTATTTCCTTCACCATACACTAATGCATCATAGCATTTTTTAACTCTTTCCCATCTTTTATCTCTATCCATAGCATAAAATCTTCCTGATATACTTGCTATTTTCCCTACAGCTTTTTCTTTCATTTTTTCTTCTAATTCTGCTAAATAACTTTCTCCTGATGCTGGTGGTGTATCTCTACCATCTAAGAAGCAATGTACATAAACATCTTCAAAGTCTCTTCTTTTTGCCATTTCCAACAAACCATACAAATGTCTATTGTGGCTATGAACACCACCATCTGAAAGAAGACCTAATATATGTAGTTTTGTATTGTGTTTTTTACAATTTTCTATTGCTTCTATAAATTCTGGAATTGCAAAGAAATCACCATCTTCAATTGATTTAGTTATTTTTGTTAATTCTTGATAAACAATTCTTCCAGCTCCAATATTTGTGTGCCCTACTTCTGAATTTCCCATTTGTCCTTCTGGTAATCCAACTTTTAATCCGCTTGTATATATTTCAGTTGTTTTATATTTTTTCATAAGTTTATCTATATTAGGTGTATTGGCTTGTTTTACTGCATTTGCATCTGCATTATTATTTATGCCAAATCCATCTAGTATCATTAGCATGACTGGTTTTGTTTCCATTTTCAACATTCCTTTCTGTTAATTTGAGTATAAAATCTATTCATCAAATTTTACTATTTTTGAGAATTCTTCTGCTTTTAAACTAGCTCCTCCAACTAATCCTCCGTCAATATCTGACATTTCAAATAGTTCTTTTGCATTTGAAGATTTTACACTTCCACCATATTGTATTATAACTCCATTTGCTTCATTTTGTCCATATTTTTCCGCCAATTTTTTTCTAATCTGCATGATAGTATTGTTTGCATCTTCTTTTGTTGCAGTTTTCCCTGTTCCTATTGCCCAAATAGGTTCATAAGCTATTATTATTTTTTCTAAATCAGTTGTCTCAATACCTTCAAATGCTTTTTCAACTTGATTTGTTATAACTTGTTCTGTAATTCCTTTTTCTCTTTGTTCTAGTGTTTCTCCTACACATACTATTGGCTTTAGTCCAACATTTAAAGCTGATTTGATTTTTTTATTTACAGTTTCATCTGTTTCTGCAAAATATTGTCTTCTTTCTGAGTGTCCTATAATTACATATTCCACTCCTATTGATTTTAGCATTTGCCCTGATACTTCTCCAGTATATGCTCCACTTTCTTCCCAATGCATATTTTGTGCTCCAATTTTTATATTAGTTCCTTGTATATTCAATAAGCAATAGAATAAATTAGTATAAGGAACACATAATATAACTTCATGTTTTGTATCTTTTACAAGTGGTGCAAATTCTTCAATAAAATTAATTGCTTCATTTGGAAGCATGTTCATTTTCCAGTTTCCTGCAATTACTTTTTTTCTCATTTTTGTTTTTTCACCTCTTTAATCTTATTTTTGGCTTTCTTCCTTTTCCTTACTAGACATTTCTTTGATTTTTTCATCTAATATAGAAAAGATTTTTTCAGCTTCTTCTGACTTTGGTATTAACATTTCTGAATCATTATTTCTTACCCTTTGTTTTAATTCTTCATAATCCATAAAAAACAATTCATCTACTTCTTCATCTTGTTTAATGTAACTTTCTAGTGAATTGCTTAAAAAAGCTAAATAAAAATGTACAATATATCTTCCTTGTCTACCATGTTCAGCTAAATTAATTTTGCTTTCAGCAAACTTTTGAATCTTTTTACATAAACTTTCTGAATCAGTTAACCCAATTTCTTCGCCAGCTTCTCGTAAAATAGCTTGAGTCACAGTATCTTCTGGTTTTACATGTCCAGAAACACTAACATCAATTTTTCCGGGATTATGCTTTTTGCTTTTGCTTCTTCTTTGCATTAAAACTTGGTTTGTATCAGGATTTATTATCCAAAGCTGAACTCCTTCTAATAATAATCCTTTATCAATTCCTTCTTCCCTATCTACAATCCCTATTGGCTGATTTAAATCATCATAAAATGTTAATTTTTCAGTATTTTCTTGCCTAGTTATTCTATATTTTTCTAATCCCATATTCTACTTCTACATCCTTTATTTGTCTAGTAAGCATTCTATTCCTGGTAATTTCTTTCCTTCTAGGAATTCTAGAGATGCTCCTCCACCTGTTGAAATATGTGTCATTTTATCTGCTAATCCTGCTTTTTCAACAGCTGCTGCTGAATCTCCTCCACCTATTATTGTTGTTGCATCTAACTCTGCTAAAGCATGTGCTATCGCATTTGTTCCTACCGCAAATTGTTCAAATTCAAATAAACCTAAAGGTCCATTCCATACTACTGTTTTTGCAGTTTTTAATTCGTTTTTAAACATCTCTATTGTTTTTTCTCCAATGTCAAATCCTTCCCATTCGTCAGGAATTTCTGTCCAAGCAACAGTTTTGCTTTCTGTGTCTGGTTTAAATTCTTTTCCTACTTTTGTATCTATTGGTAATAATAATTTTACTCCTTTATTTTTTGCTTTTTCCATTAAGTTTAGTGCTAATTCACATTTATCTTCTTCACAAAGTGAATTTCCTACATTATATCCTTGAGCTTTAAAAAAAGTATATGCCATTCCTCCACCAATCATTAATGTATCTACTTTTTCTAATAAGCTATCTATAACACCAATTTTGTCAGATACTTTTGCTCCTCCTAATATTGCTACAAATGGTCTTTCTGGATTATTTAAACTATCTCCTAAGAATTTTAATTCTTTTTCTATTAAAAATCCTGATACTGATGGTAAATAATGTGATATTCCTTCTGTTGATGCATGTGCTCTATGTGCTGTTCCAAAAGCATCATTTACAAATACTTCTGCCATATTAGCTAATTCTTTTGCAAATTCTGGATCATTGTCTGTTTCTTCTCTATGAAATCTTACATTTTCAAGTAACATTATTTGACCTTCTTTTAAATTAGCTGATAAATTTTTTGCACTTTCTCCTATTACATCTTTTGCCATAAGTACTTCTTTGCCTAATAGTTTTGATAGTTCTTTTGCTACAGGTGCTAAAGAGTATTCTGGTTTAACTTCTCCTTTTGGTCTTCCTAAATGTGAGCATAATATTATTTTACAATTTTGTTCTAGTAAATATTTTATTGTAGCTAATGCTGCAACTATTCTTCTATTGTCTGTTATATTCCTATTTTCATCCATTGGAACATTAAAATCACATCTTACAAACACTTTTTTTCCTTTTAAGTCTATATCTTTTACTGTTTTTTTACTCATTACAATTCTTCCTTTCTTTTTTGGAATATGCTAAGTATTAACTAGTTTATAATATTCCATATTTTAAAACACTTTTAAAAGGCTAGAGGCTAGTATGCCCCTAACCTTAATATAATATTATTTGTGGTCAACTGATGCCATATAGCAAGCTAAGTCAACTAATTTATTTGAATATCCCCATTCATTGTCATACCATGCAACTAATTTAACAAAAGTATCTGTTAACATTATACCTGCAGTAGCATCAAATATTGAAGTATGTGGATCTCCTATGAAATCTGATGAAACAACTGCTTCATCTGTGTATTCCATTATTCCTTTTAATTCATTTTCTGTAGCTTTTTTTACTGCTGAACAAATTTCTTCATATGTTGCTGGTCTTGCTAAATTAACTGTTAAGTCTACAACTGATACATCAACTGTTGGTACTCTAAATGACATACCTGTTAATTTTCCATTTAATGTTGGAATAACTTTTCCTACTGCTTTTGCAGCTCCTGTAGAAGATGGTATAATGTTTGCTGCTGCTGCACGTCCACCTCTCCAATCTTTTTTAGATGCTCCATCTACAGTTTTTTGTGTTGCTGTTGTAGAATGAACTGTTGTCATTAACCCTTCTTTAATTCCAAAATTATCATTTATTACTTTTGCAAGTGGTGCTAAACAGTTTGTTGTACATGATGCATTTGATACAATATTCATATCTGTTGTGTATGTTTCATTGTTTACTCCCATTACAAACATTGGTGCATCTTTTGATGGTGCACTTATTAATACTTTTTTAGCTCCTGCATCTAAGTGAGCTTGTGCTTTTTCCATTGTTGTAAATACTCCTGAACATTCTAATACATATTCTACTCCAAGTTCTCCCCAAGGGATGTTTTTTGGATCCATTTCATTATATACTTTTATTGTTTTTCCGTTTACTTCTAAGTTTCCGTCCTTTTCTTCAACAGTCCCGTTAAATCTTCCATGTACAGTATCGAATTTTGTCATATACGCCATATAATCAGCTGTTACAAATGGGTCATTTACTGCTACGACTTCAACCTCCTCTTTTCCTAATGCTGCTTGGAATGCTAATTTTCCAATTCTTCCAAAGCCATTAATTCCTACTTTTACTGACATAAAATTTCCTCCTTTATTAGATGTTAGAAATCTAACTTCTAACATATATAATTTGCCTTTTACAGCCATAGTTATTCTATAACAAATTTCAATACTTTTCAAGTGCTAATTTAAAAATATCTGTATTTTTTATAGATATTTTTTTAATGTTTCTACACTGTCTTCTTGCATAACCACAAAATCATTTAATATTTGTCTAACTTCTGCATCTACACTAGGATTATTGTTAAGAAGTCTTCTTCCTTCAATAATTCCCATATTAGTTCCTTGTAAAAGAAGCTCTGAAATTTTAGAATTACTTTGGTCTGTCATTGTTTTCATATTGACACCATACCATGTCATCATTTTGTTCATTGCACTTGTTTCTTGTGGTTCTTTTGATGCATATTGTGAATATATGTCACTAACTCTGTTTGCAATTTTTTGATATTTTCCATATTCAACATCTAAAACTTTTTTAAATTTCATATCTCCAACTTTGTTTGATACATAATGAATTGCATCCATACCCATTGTTGTTCCCTTATTGACTTCGTCTAAAACTTTTACATTAATATCTTCCATAACTTACCTCCTAAAGTTAGTTTTACCTTTTTTAACTTGTTTATTCAAAAATTTAATTTTTATGGTCAGGCACTTTTAATTGTTTATAACATATAATTAAAAAGTGGAGGTGCTCATATGTTTTTCTCACTTTGTATCGGTGGTTTCCTACAGTTTTTACAAACTGCTGTTTTTACAGTGGGATATATTTCAGGAACTCAGCTTTTTCCTGAACCTTTAAGTTCTAAAGAAGAAACTTTTTACCTTGAAAGGTTAAATGCTGGAGATGAAGATGCTCGTAACATACTTATAGAAAGAAACTTAAGATTAGTCGCCCATGTTTGTAAAAAATATTCCAATTCTAATGTTGACCAAGATGATTTAATTTCTATAGGAACTATTGGCCTTATTAAAGGAATAAATAGTTTTAAACAAGAAAAAGGTGCTCGCTTGTCTACATATGTTTCTCGTTGCATAGATAATGAAATTCTTATGTATTTTAGAGCAACTAAAAAACTTTCTTCTGAAGTATATCTAAGTGATCCTATCGGCAAAGATAAAGATGATAATGTTGTTACTTTACAAGAAGTTTTAGAAAATGATGAACGTAGTGTTGAAGATTCTGTTGATTTAAAAATGAAAGTAAAATTACTATATGAAAAAATGAAAAATGTTTTAAAAGATAGAGAACGTACAATTTTAGAGTTACGTTTTGGCTTAGATGGAAATAAACCAAAAACTCAAATCGAAATTGCTAAATCTATGGGAATTTCACGTTCATATGTTTCTCGTATTGAAACTAAAGCTATTGGAAAATTAGCTAAAGAATTTAAAGAATAGCAAAAATTTTATATAAAGATAAAACTATGAGTAATTTATCTTTACTCATAGTTTTGATCTAATCACATATAATTTTCTAAATAAGACACTTTTTTCCCTTTTGCTTTTGCATACTCGATTTCGTTTCTTGTACTTTCTCCGATATATCCCTCAACATTAATTACAAAAATCTCATCAGACATATCTATTTTTTGCTTATGCATTTTGTCTAACATTTCTTTAGTTTCTTCTTTTATATCCTCTTTTTTCATACTATTTAAAAAATTAGGTGTTAAAATAATATTTCCTTCTAATGTAAGTTTCTCTTGAACTTTTATAAATTCCTCTTTAAATTTAATTGAACCACATAATGTTATAATTTTGTATTTATTTTTCACTTTTAAATTCCTTTCTTTTAATAAGTTGTAATTAAGATTATATGAAATTCATATGAATTTTTTTATTATTTATGTAGTTGCTTATCAATCCAGTTCTTATATTGAAATAAAGTAATTGAATCTAAATTGCAAATACTATTACATATTTTAATCATTATTCAGAAAATTCATTACTAAATCTATAATTACATCTTTTTCCCTAGGATTTGACTCAGCAATAAGTAATGTCAATGCAGCTAATGTGTTGTTATCAATTGTTTGCATTCCATTTTTATATAAAATTCCATAAAAGTTTAGAAAATATATAAACAAAGTTGCTGCAATTCTTTTGTTTCCATCTGCAAAAACATGATTTTTAACTATTAAATACAAAAAGTTAGCAGCCTTTTCTTCAATGCTTTTATAAATATCTTGTCCAGCAAAACTTTGATATATATTTCCTATTATTGATTCTAATCCTTTATCTCGTTCTACTGCAAACAATGAACTTTCTTCTTTGAATCTCAATTTATTAATAATTTCTATACAATCACTATATTTAATTTTTCTCTCATCAATATTTCCTTCAATTTTCTTTATAGTTCTGTGATCATAATCATCTAATAAGTTTAATGCTTTTGAATACTCTCCTATTACTTTTAATATTTCTTTGGCATCATTTTCTTCTAATCTTTCATCTATTCGATTAGCTATATCTATTAATTTTATTGTTTTCTCTAAATATTCTAATCTTTTTTGATTAATAGCATAACCTTTTAACATATAATCTTTTAAGATTTTTGTAGCCCATTTTCTGAATAAAATACCGTTTTGTGATTTAACACGATAACCAACAGATATTATCATATCCAGATTATAATAGTTAGTAGGTTTATCAGAAAATTCGGAATTTCCGAATTTAGTCATAGTTTCTTTTTCTATTAATTCTCCTTCCTTATATATATTCTTTATATGTTCATTAACTGTAGACTTAGCTTTTCCAAATAGTTCTGCCATTTGATTTTGTGTAAGCCACACAGTTTCATCTTTTAAGTTTACCTCTAATTATAGGATTATAAATGATTTGTCAATGGAATTTAAAAATAATGTTTATAAAATATCAATATTTATAAATTAAACTTTGCACAAAATTTTAAAATCTTAATTGATTTTTAATTTTATATTCTTTTTTAATTTATAAATATATAAGAATATATTGCCTTCTAAAAATAACCTATTCCCTATTCTCTTTTATTGAATCTGTAAAAAGAAGATTAGTTATATTTCAAACTAATCTGTAATTTGTCTTTATTTTTCTTTTATATAACTTAATATTTTAGTTGTTAATGGTTTAAATATTAAATACAATATATATCCAATAATTCCTCCAAGTATATTTGTTACTAAATCAGTTATATCTGATGACCTAAAACCATTTATTAATGGTTGCAATATCTCAATACCTAAACTTAATAAGAATGTATATAATATTGTTTTCATTAAGTTTATTTTTTTATTTTTGATAAGTGGTAATAAAAATCCAAATGGAATTGTCATTACAATATTTAATACTACTTGTCTAATAAAGTCTCCTCTACCAGTCGAAACATCAATGAAAGGCACTAAATTCATTGGAACATAAGAGTGATTAAATACAAATGGCAAAGATGTGATTATAGGCATTAAAGTAAAATACAATACAAAAGATAAATATATATACATTATAGTATTTATAAATAAGATATCTTTTCCTTTTACTTTCCATCTTTTATAAAATATAAAAATATATAAAATAAATAAAACAACAAAATCTACTAGCTCTTTCATATCTTCCTCCGTCCACAAATATTATTTCATAAATTATATATAAAATAACAAAAATAACAGTTAAATATTTCTTAATTTTTTATTCTTATCAATAAATTACTATTTTATTATAATATCATAAAAAGAAAAATTACTCTATACTTTCGTATAAAGTAATTTATATATTATTTAATCTACATTTACACCTTTATTTAATAATTTATTTCCTATAAAATAAATTATTAAATTATATATAGCATATACTAATATGCCAACTAGCATCATACCTTTAAGTGCACTAGAACTTACCGTAATATTATTAAATAATGACATTATATCAGAATTTATCAAGCCTGCAATAAATAATGCCCCTACTGACATAGATGATAATGTAATATATATTGCAAAACCTATTAATATTGATTTGATTATTTTTAAATTGTTTGAACTATATCCTATTATAATTCCTAACATTCCACTCATCATCATAAATAAAAATTCAAAAAATACTGTAATAATCATTACAAATATTAAACTAAATACTGAACTATCAAAATATATTGCTGATTGTTCTAAAGAAGCTTTCAATATAAACCAGCTTTCTTTGTCTAGAGAACTAATTGCAAAACAAAGAATTATTACACAAAAAGAAGCTAATAATGTTATAATAGCAGTTAAGATTTTTGATAGGTAAATTTTATTTTTACTTACAGGAAGTGTGTGTGTTAAATATGATTCATCTTTATAGATGTTTCTTACAAATCTTGCCCAATTCCTCATAAAACAATTTATTAGTATACTTATCATTACTGCAATAAGAGCACCACAGCATATTTTATCAATTATTAATACTATCAAGCTTTGTTCAAAACTTTCAACAATTCTTACTATTATTGAAAGGAATATTGCTAATATATAAAAAACAATTAAAGGTCTATAACACCATTCTAAATCATATTTTAATAGCTTTCTTAGCATTTAAAACACCTCCTAAATATTTCATCTATTGAAGCATTTTCTTTTTTTCTCAATTCGTCTGCAGATGATGTTAATACAATTTCTCCTTTATCAATGAAAATAACATCATCCAATATTTTTTCAATATCACTTATTATATGAGTAGATATAATTACACTTGCCTCTTCACTAAAGTTTGAAAGAATTGTATCCAATATATAGTCTCTAGTTGCAGGATCAACTCCACCTAATGGTTCATCTAAGATATATAATTTAGCTTCTCGGCTCATAACTAGTATTAACTGTAATTTTTCTTGCATACCTTTGGACATTTTACTAACTTTTGAATTTATATCTAAATCCAAATCTTTCAATAATTTAATTGCTTTTTCCTTATTAAAATTATCATAAAATTCGTCAAAAAAAGTTATTATTTGTGAAACTTTCATACTCTTATCTAGATATGTTCTCTCTGGTAAATATGATATAATTTTTTTAGAATTTATTCCTGGTTTTTCTCCATTAATTAGTATTTCTCCACTTGTAGGAGTTAATAAATCATTAATTAATTTTATTAATGTAGTTTTTCCCATTCCATTTTTTCCAAGTAATCCTACAATTTTTCCTTTTGAAATGCTTAGATTTATATTATTTAGAATTTGCTTGTTATCAAATTTTTTGCATAAATTATTGCACTTAACTAATTCCATCTTTACCTCCTTCTTGCAAGTACTTTACTGCTGAGTTATAATCTATTCCAATGTTTTTCATACTATTAAGATAATTATCAACTATTTCTTTTGCTAATTCTTTTTTTACTTTTTCAATTAGTTCTTCATCTTCTGTCACATATTTTCCATTTGTTCTTTCTGTATAAATTAATTGTTCATTTTCAAGTTCTACCAATGCTTTTTGCATTGTATTTGGATTGACCTTCATTATAAGTGCTAGCTCTCTTACAGAAGGTATTTTCTGTCCTTTTTTGAATTTACCAGAAACTATTTCAATTCTTATCATTTCAACTAATTGAATATAAATTGGTCTCTCATTATCAAAAATGTACTCCATAATTATCTCCTTTCTTTATTGTATTACTTGCATAATACAATGATACTATTTTAAACTTAACTTGTCAAGAAAAAAGAGCAAGTTTTTAAAATTTGCTCGTCAATTTATTATTTTTCCAACAATGTTATATTAACCTTTCTACTATTTATCCAATTTTCTTAAATGTCTTAGTTGGTATCTTATAAAAAAATATAAAGAAATTAATAGAAATATAATAGATATGCCTAAAAAACTATATCCTATATGTTGTTTATAATTATTACTTGACTGTTCTTTATGAATTGTATTTTCTTGAACATCAGTATTAGTATCTTGTGTTATGTTTGTATTTGTATTGCCTGTATTTATATCCTGTTTGGTACTTTCTTCTTGTGTATTTTCACTTTTATCACTTTCCGATTTATCCTGAGAAATATTTTCATCTGATATAGTAGAATTCGTTGTGTCTTCTTGTTGAGTAATATCTTCACTTTTCTTTTTTGACAATAATGTTTTTATTCCTATTGCAAATGAAACAACAAACATTGCTAAGTTTCCTAAAATTGCTCTTAAAGAGCATATGCTTTTATAGTATCTCCATTTTACTGTTCCAGTGGGCTCATTTAATAATTTTCCTATTTCTTCAAATGAAAAATCTGATAATATTTTTAATGATATAATTTCTTTTTCTTTATCATTTAATTTACTTATTAATCTATTAAATTCTATATTATCAAATACTTTATTTAGTTCATTATTATCATCTGAAATCTCATATATTTTGTCTAATGAGATATCGTTTTTCTTCTTTTTCATGAAATTAATTGTTTCATTTTTGGTTGTTGAATAAAGCCATGAAGCATAATTGTTTGTTGGTAATTTACAATTTTCCATTTCATATATTTTAGCAAATATCATTTGCATAATATCTTCGCTATCTTCTTGATTTTTTGATATAGTAAAAGCTATACCATAAACTATTTTTTTATATTTGTTATATAATTCTTCAATTCCTTGTATTTTGTTTTGCTTTATATCGCAAAAAATTTTTTCTAATTCTTTATCATTTATTTTCAAGTTTTTGTTCCTTTACTTATTTTTTTACCAATAATATACCATATTTCTATTAAAATATAGTATAAAAGCAAATAATTATCAACTAACTACTTGCTTTTTAGTTTTATTTGCTTAAATCATTTATATTCATTTGGGGAATCCCTATATAAACATCTCTATTTCCATTTAAATTATGATACTTCAATACTGTATAGTCTTCATACCAATAGATCATGCTTCCTCCATCTTTGTACATATCTCCTGTTATGATTTTTGCATTTAAATCTTTGTTCGCTTTTTGTATTATTCCAGCTAATGTAATTTTACCATCTTTTAATGCTTGTTCTAAAGGTAATGTTTTATTATTTACTTTTATATTAACTTCATCTAATCCATAATAATATAAGTTATAATCTTCATCATATTCATTTAAATCTTTGCTATTCAATATTTTTTTCTTACTAACATTGTCTGATGTCTTAACTATTATTTCAAAATTTGAATATCCATCTGTTGAAATATTATTTGTATCTATTTGTGCTGGATAAGTTTCCTTTATATAACCTGCATATGAAATTAAAACTTTTCTGCCAACCCCATACAAATAATCTTTATGATCAGTTCCATAATTTATTTTTATTTTGTCTGATATCTTTCTTTCATCTTCATCTTGATTTGGCTCTACTATCATATATGTTGTTGTTTCTTCTAATATAGTTCCTATAAAAGTATTTAATTCTTCATTAGATGCTATAATAGTATCTTCTTTAATTCTTTCAAACAATACAAATGCATTATTATAGTATAAAACCATTGTTTTTTCATTTGCTTCTATTACTAATGAATTTAGCAATTCTTTTGTATTTGTTTCTCCATTTATTATAGGAACATATTGGCTGTCTATTATTTTATCAATTATTCCTATTGCAGAATTTATACTACCAGCATAATCTATCATTCCATATGATTTACCATAGAGCATATCATTATATCTTACCAAAATATCAGTTGATACTTCTCCTACTTTAAAATTAGCCTCTTCTATTTTCGTATAGTTTTTTGAATTTATATTATTTTGTTCTGTTATCTGAAGAGGTGGAGAATATTTATACCACCATGTACTAAATACTACTGGTTTATTATTTTTCATCCTATCTCTATCAATCACATACAAAATTCCAAGTCCAATAGTTAAAGCTATTAAAATGCAGATTACTATTTTTAATATTTTTTTCATAAAATCACCTTTTTAGCCTTTCTACTATTTAGACAATTTTTTTCTTACTTTTAGTTGGTATTTTATAAAAATAATTTTAAAAATTATACAAGCTACTATATTTTTATTTCTTTGTCTATAATAAAATAAACAAAAATCATAATTAAAGATACTACTAATCCTATGTAAAATTCAGGAAAAGCAAAATTAATACTATTTTGTATGTTTAGCTCTCCTGTAATAGTTTGTATATGCCATGTTAAAAACTGATAAATTTCTGAAATAACAATACCAATTAGCCCTAAAATACTTAATACTTTATTTAATATAACATTTCTGAATGGTATCCAAACTCCTATAATAAACAATATGACAGCTATAATGCCAATTGGGTTAAATAAATTAATTAAACTAGATATTTCTTGAATTCCTTTTGCACCTCCATATTGATTTAATGACATTGGTAATAAACTACAAATAAATATAATTGATAATATAATTTTCTTTTTCATATAACATATCCCTCCACATTAAAATATTTTTCTACTGCTTATTTCTCTTTTTGCAAGAATAAACTTCTAATAGTTAATAATATTCCCACAACAATGAACATAACAGGAATTAATATCCAAAATTTCATAATTTTTACTGTTTCCATAAATGAAGACGTCATTCCATTTTGCAATAAAATCATTCCAATTCCGATAATAGTAAATATTATTCCGATGTAAGTTCCAATTACATCAATTTTTATTTTATCAAATATACCTTTTGCTTGTAAAAAAATTAATACAAATACCATTCCACCTAAAGTAAAAAAAGCACCAAAATAAATTAAACCATTATTTCTATTCATACCAACTAAAACAGACTCACTAGGATTATCAGGATTATATTTTATTTCTCTAGTACTATTTATATCAGGAATATATCCATTTCCATAATCTGTTTTAATACTATACTCTTTATTGTCTACTTTATAAGTATAAGTTAGTCTATATGTTGTATGTGTTTGAGTTCTATTATTTTCCCATTCTTCATATGAATCAAATATTTCATAATCTTTAAAATAAGCTATTGTAGTAAGATAATTCTTAGTAATTTTATTCATGTAGTAAGTATCTTTAATTCCAATAAATAAGCAAAATATTCCTATTGTCAAAACAGTTATCACTAAAAAGTAAGGTATGATTATCATAATGTTAAATTTTAACTTTGTTTTATTAGGTAAAGTCTTTTCACTTTTTCCGAAAAAATATTTACGAATGAAGTATATTTCTGCAGTCCAAAATGGTATCGTAAATAATAATGTTGCATAATTATTGTTTTTAATAACTAAATAACTCCAAAATATCAAGAAACCAAAAACAAAAAGTAAAAATACAAATGCATAAAGTCTATTAAAAATATTAGCATATCTATCTTTGTCTATTAATAAACAAATATTCTTTATAGTAGAAAGTATTAAGCAAATAATAAATGGAATTATCATATATTTCATCAATCCACTATTATTAAGAAATACCCAAAACAGAAAGGTAATAATCATTAAATTCCTTATAATTTGACTTATGTAAATACTTTTTTTCATATATTATAAACTCCTATGTCATTAGTATATATTCTTCGTTCTGGTTTGTCAATTAAATAAAAAAGATAGCAATTAAATTGCCATCTTCTTCCCTATTTAATGTTTATTTTTTCTCATTTAAGTCTCTATCTTAAATCATCAAAATCTTGTGTTGTCCTTTTATCTTCTTCTTTTGCTTCTATCATTTCTGTTTTTCTATCTTCCAAACAATATAGTGCCAATTTGTGATTACTTCCACAACCAGCATCTATACAAATAAATCCATTGTTTGCATCTTCAACAATTTCTCCTGCTTTTGGTTCATGTCCACAAACTGTAATGAATCCAAACTTTTTCCAATCTTTAAATTTATTTTTTGCTGTTCCTTTTCGATCTTCTAAAAATCTTCTTGTTTGTTCAAATCCATATTTTTTCCTCATTTGCTCAAATGTAACATTAATCATTAAATCTTCTTCATTTCCACAATCTAAAATATTAGGTGGAGCTGCATGAGTAAATAAGAATTTTTGTCCTTTTACTCTTTCAGTTGAAACAACTAATGAATTTATAAGAAAATTATATAGCTCCTTTTGCTTGCCTTCATCTAATTGTAAAAATCCATTTGCAGTATTGAATCCTTTATTGTTTACCAGCCATATTCCTAAATTTTCTATTTCTTTTTCTGAAATCCCCTTTTTATCTTGCATATCTTTTAATTTTCTTGTTATATCTTCTTGTTCAATCTGATATTTACTTCTTCTTGCTAATAAATTAGATGGAACTTTTTCATTTCGTCCCTCATACATTTTTATATCTATTCCTATACTACCTAAGGCAATCTTTAAATCTCTAGCTTCAACAATATAATTTAATTCATCTATTGTTAAATTACACCTTTTCATCACTTCTATAAATTCTATAAATGCAAAATCATGATTTCCTAACATATATGTTACTTGTGGTTTTTTTCCATGTTCCCCTTGTCTTTGCATTATATCTTGTAGAATATCAATACCATATTTTCCTCTATCTATTGCATCACCTAGAATAATTAATTTATCTTTATCATTTAATTTTCTTATAGCCTCCATATAAGAACCTAACATTCCATGCACATCGCTTATTGCATAATGTTTTCCTACTGTCGCATTATTAGCCTGACTATTTTGTACTTGTTGTTGATTGTTCGATGAACTTCTTTCCTGTTCTAATACTTGTTTCAATGCTGGATAAGCTTTTTCATCAAAGTATCGTTGTGCCGATACTTGTGTATTTGGCATTATATATTCTCTATCAAACGCAAATCTCCCATCATCATCAATCATTACTCTTCCAAGAAAAATATAATCATTTCTTCCTTGTTCTTCTTTTAATCTTTTTACTCTTCCACCAAAGAATTCATTTTTTAGTCTTATATCTGCTTCATTTAAATCTTCTATTGTATCATGTTCGCAGAATACCTTTGTAACTTCTTTTTCTCCTGTATTATATTCTAATTCTATTTCGTACATGTCATATATAGGTTGCTTATATAAGTTCTCTATGATTCGAGGTTTTTGATTTGGATTTACAATTTTCCATCTTATTACTTTTTTCTTCATATTCCCATCTCCTATCGCTACACTTCCATTATACCACAAATTCGCCTCTTTGTAAAATTTATTGATTTTACGAACTTTATATACCTATTCATAGACTAGAAAAAATTATATTTATATATAAAGTAAAGCTCTCACCAAAGGCGAGAGCTTAGGTATTACATTACCTTCAAATAGTAGCTTTCCTTAAGACCACCGTCATTGGTGCGATTGAAAGAGCTACCATCCCACTTGAATCCACTGGGATGATTGAAAGTAACATTATCACCTTTGTGAGCTCCGATGATGGTGAAAGTGTTGGAGTACTGCTCGACAACTGCGAACTTAACCTTACCACCATTCATCCGATTCAGCTCGGAAACAAACTTGTGAATACCCATAATTTTTTACCTCCTGAACAATCGTCCTTCAAAATGTTGATAAGCGCAGATGTAACAAGGTATTTGCTAAATGTGTTACATTACTTATCATTATACCAAATTTTCATCGAAAAGTCAATTTATGTAAATTTCAGATAGTATAAAAATATTTTTGCTCTTTAATCAATTTTATGGTATAATAAATGTAGAAAATTGCATAAAGCATTTTCGGTAGAAATATCCAGTATTAATATTTTAATGGAGGAATTAGTATGACAAGCAATAGCATCGTAATGGTAGCCTGTGATTTGGCTAGCAAGATTCGGGCATTGAATCCCGGCTCTTGTATCTGTGTTCAGGATATCGGAACCGAATATGTTATCAATACGGGGTATTCTTCTATTGGTAAACTGGTGTTGCCTGCAGGGCATACTGTCGACTATATCAATGGCGTATATCCCAGCATTGAACACAACGGTTTCCACATCCCCTGTTTGGATACTTTTCAGGTCATGGCTCAGTAATCACAAAACTTGTCTCCCTCGCTGTCATACGGCGAGGGAATTCTTTTAACACCAAAACGGCTATTCTAGGGAAATAGGAAAACTAATTTGTCAGTTCCTTTTTGGTTATACTCTTTAGTATGATAAATTCCAATATAATAACAAAAATAATTACAATTAAATTATTTAATGTTTCAAACCTGTAGATAAAGCAGTCCTTTCTTTATCAATTGTCCATACAAAAACATGATTAGCTTTATCAAGTTCTTTTTTGCAAGTTGTTCTTTAATAAATCTTCATATATTTTTGTTTTTAATATATTGACTTTCTATGTATTCTTTTGTTACTGGAAACATATTTTGTATTAAAAATACACTGTAGATATTGGCTACATTACCAAAAACTATAGTATCAATTGAAGGACGTTTTCCTAATTTTATTTGTTTTTGTATTTTATTATTATAAATTTTTTGATATTTTTCTGTTTTTGTGCTAATAGGAATAAACCAAATAATATTATCATATTTTTTGCTTCTAAAACAGTAATAGCATGGTCTTTTGTTTCCACTTTCCTTATTTTGCATTAATTCAGGGTCATCTATAATTTCAAAAAACGAATCCTTTATAAAATAAAAACATCCTATATTTATTTGCATATATATCTTTCTCCTTTATAATAATTAGGGCTTATCAAAAATGATAAGCCAGTAGACTTAAGTTAAGTACACCTTAAAATATATTTTATAAAAGACACTTAAACAGATATAAGATTATAGTAAAAAAGTAGTAGAATTAACTTTTAGGAGGATTTTTATTATGAAGAGTAAAATTACATATACAAAGGTTGGAGATTATTATCTACCAAATTTAATAGATACTGCTAGTGTAAGTTATAGCGAACTTGGTAAATATGGAAGAATGAGATTAAACTATTTAAAAGAGCATAAACATGCTGAATACATAATTTTGTGGTCTGAAAATAAATTAAGAGAACATTTAGAAGCAGTTGATACAACTGCAAATAATCAATTTCATTTATTGATGAAACAATTGGCTGAAAGAGAAAATATAACAGAAGAATTAAAAGCTAATAATCAAATGGAATGGGTGCGAAAAATGAACAATATAAAAAATTCTGTTGAAGAAATAATAGGAAAAAGATATATTTATTGTTAAACTTTTACTAGTCCAAAAAGTAATAATAATCCACAGGGGGCGCCTGTGGATTATTATTGCTTTTTAAAATTAGAAAGAAATCCAAGCCTTGAGAAATGTCTCAATATTTTTGCTTTCCTGCTCATCAAAAGCGATAACAGTTGTATAGATAATATACTTTTTATCTGCTATACTACTATTTACTCTGGCATTAGGATATTTTTTCTTTTCATCTCTAAGCCATTGCTCTACTTTTTTCTTGTCCGTTTCTATCGGACTCTTGAAATAACGAGCCGTCGGACCTGAATGCCATTGAGACCATAGAGCTGGTTCATCTACTTTCAATAAAGCTACATACTTTAACATGATGTTTTCCTCCTTTTAATAAATCGGAGGTTTTACCCTCCGAAATTTTTAGTATTTCAAAGGGTACTTGTGTAAAAAATACTTATTTTATTTTAACATATTCTTATTTAATTATCAACCATTTTACTATAATTCATTAGATTTTTATTGACAAAGAGCTATTTTGATGATATATTAAAGCTACCATTTATTATGGTAACTGAAAAATTAAATAATGACGCATGTAAGGAGTTCCTTGGCAGGAGGTATTAAGTTATTTTCGAAGTTCTGGGTTTAACTCTCTCCGCTATGTCAAAAGTGTGGATTTTAAATATATAAATATAAAAGAGAAATATTAATCCAATTGAAATAATACTGACAGGAGATGTGCAGATAAAATTAGGACAAAATTTTTAAAAATTTATGTTGCTAATTTTATTTGTCATTCCAGCCAGTTTTTTTGTAAGCCTCGCAGAGCCCACGACATCTTTGCAAACGAAGTTTGAAAGTGTCATAGTGGGTTAGATACTTTCGTTAGAAAGTTATCTAACACTGCTCCCTGCGGTCGCATGTATATCTGCGGAAAGGATTTCAAATGGAAAAACAACATTTCTCTGTAGCAAGAGTTGCTACACATACTAAAGAAAATATCAGTAAATATGAAAGACATGACGAAAGAAAAAATACAACATATTCTAATACAAATATAGTTGCTGAAAGAACACCAATGAATATCTATTTTAAAAGATATGACTCTACCTTTAATCAAAAGTTTGATGAAATGGTTAAATCTGGTCAAATATCTACAAGAGGTTTAAAAGCAAATGCCAAAATATATAATGAATTAGTTTTTGATGTTAATTCTCTATATTTTGAACAAAATGGCGGTTATGAATTTGCAAAAAGATTTTATGAAAAAGCATATAACTTTGCTGAAAAAGAAATGGGAACAGAAAATATTTTAAGTGCTGTACTCCATGCTGATGAATTAAATACTGCACTTACAGAAGAATTTGAAAAATCAAAGAACAGAATAATTGAAATTGATAATTTATTTCAGCATATTTATGAAGATAATATTTCGGGAAAGCTAACAGATGAACGATTTAGAAGATTATCTTTTAATTATAATAAAGAACAACAAGAATTAAAACTAAAAATAGAACAATTATCAAATGAAATAGAAAACAAAGAAAAGAAAGAAAACGATTTAACACAATTTATATCTAATGTTAAAAAATATACTGAAATAACGGAATTAACACCAGAAATTTTAAATGAACTAATAGAAAAAATAATGGTTCATCAATCTAAAAAAGTTAATGGCAGATATGAACAAACAATTGATATTCATTATAGAGATGTTGGTATAATTTCTTTTCCAATTAGTCTTGATGATATTGAAATAACAATTAAAAAGATATTAAATAAAAAAAAGCTTAATATTGAAATAACTTATTTTATGGGGAGAATGATTTTAGTGTACTTAACTAAATCGTTCTCCCTAATTATTTATTCACTCTCTTATTTATTAGTCGCACAAAGGGGCGGCGACAAACACATTTAATTCTCACCTATACCCCTATAATACTAAATCCATTATCCGCATAAATAGTTTGTCCTGTAACACATGAAGACATTTCACTTAGCAAAAATGTTGCAACATTTCCAACTTGTGTAGTTGTTACATTTTCATGTAATGGAGCTTTTTCTTCAACAACTGTAAGTATAGAATTAAAATCTTTTATACCTTTTGCAGATAATGTTTTAATTGGACCCGCAGATACTGCATTTACTCTAATTCCATCTTTTCCTAAATTTTCTGCTAAATATCTTACACTTGTTTCTAATGCTGCTTTAGCAACTCCCATAACATTATATCCTTGAATTACTTGTCTTGAACCATGATATGTTAATGTTACTAAACTAGAATTTTCATTTAATAAATCCATTTCTTTTGCTAATCTAGATACTAATACGAAAGAGTAAGCACTAACATCAACAGCGTGTGAGTATCCTTCTTTTCCAGTATATATGAAATCTTGATGTAAATCTTCTGTATTGGCATGTGCAATTGCATGTACTATACCGTCAATTTTACCATTTTCTGCTTTTATTTTTTCAAATGTTTCTCTAACCACTTCATCTTCTGAAGCACCATTACATACATAAGCTTTTGCACCTTTAAATTCTGAAATAAGTTCTTCTATTTTTGGCTTATTATCTTCTCCCATATATGTAAATAAAAGTTGTGCTCCATTTTCATAAGCTGATTTTGCAATTCCAAAAGCTATACTCCATTTGTTTCTAATACCCATTATTAATATTTTCTTTCCCTCTAAAATCATTTTCTTAATTCCTTTCTTTATAATCTCCTATTTTTCTAAATTTAGAATATCTATGTTCTATTAGTTCATTCTGTGACATTTCACTCAATTCAGTGATTTCAGATAAAATTTCTTCTCTCATTTTTTCTGCTATTTTCGAAAATTCATCTTTTTCCTCAATAATTTTATCAACTATTTTAAAATTATGCAAGTCTTGTGCAGTTAATTTCATTTTTTCTGCAGCTTCTTGTGCTCTACTAGAATCTTTCCATAATATACTTGCATAACCTTCTGGTGATAAAATTGAGTAAATTGCATTTTCTAGCATTATAATTTTGTTTGCAATACTTATAGCAAGTGCTCCTCCACTTGATCCTTCTCCTATAACAATTGTTATTATAGGAACTTTTAATTTAGACATTTCAAACATGCTTTTTGCAATTGCTTCTCCTTGTCCTCTTTCTTCTGCTTCAATTCCTGGATATGCTCCTTTTGTATCAACAAATGTTATAATTGGTCTATGGAATTTTTCAGCTTGTTTCATAAATCTAATTGCTTTTCTATAGCTCTCTGGATTAGGCATTCCAAAATTTCTTAACATATTTTCTTTTGTGTTTCTTCCTTTTTGTTGTGCTATTATTGTAAAATTTTGGTCACCTATTCTTGCCAATCCACACACAATTGAAGCATCATCTTTTGATATTCTGTCACCATGTAATTCAACAAATTCATCAAATACTTTATCTATATAATCAAGAGCTGTTTTTCTATTTGGATTTCTAGCAGTTTCAACTCTTTCCCATGCGGTTTTCATACATTTCCTCCTTTTTGTTCTTAACTTTATTGAAGTTCAATAATTTTATGTAAGGTATTTTTTAAGTCTTTACGTTCAACAATTTTATCAATAAAACCATGTTCTAATAAAAATTCTGCAGTTTGAAAGCCTTCTGGTAAAGACTGGCCAATAGTTTGCTCAATTACACGAGGGCCTGCAAAACCTATCATACTACCAGGCTCAGCTAAAATAATATCTCCTAACATTGCAAAACTTGCAGTAACTCCTCCATAAGTAGGATCTGTTAGTACTGATATGTATAATAATCCTGCTTCATCAAGTTTTGATAATGCTTCTGTTGTTTTAGCCATTTGCATTAATGAAATAATTCCTTCTTGCATTCTTGCTCCTCCAGAAGCACAAAAAATAATTAATGGTAACTTTAGCTCAATTGCTTTTTCAATAGAATATGTTATTTTTTCTCCAACAACACTACCCATACTACCCATAAGGAAATTACTGTCCATTACACAAATAACTACTTTAGTTGAATTAATTTCACCTATACCACATTTAACTGCTTCATCAACACCAACTTTTTCTCTTAAAGAATGTAATTTTTTTTCATAATCTTCTAGTCCAAGAGGATTAACAGTATCAATATTAAGGTCGAATTCTTCAAATGTTCCTTCATCAATTATTTGCTCAATTCTTCTTTTACTTGAAACTCTAAAATAATGTCCACATATAGGACAAATGCTGTTATTTTCTTTAAGATTTTCTTTATATATAATTTCTTTACATTTGTCACACTTAACCCATTTTCCAACTGGAATGTCTACTTTATTACTTGGTCTAATGTTTTTTGTTTCACGTTTTTTAATTTTGTCTACAATCATTAGTTATTACTCCTTTTTCATAATTTTTTCTTCTATAAAAGAAGTATCATATTTTCCTCTTATAAAATCAAGATTTGTTATTATATTAAATAAAAAGTCAATGTTTGTATCTACACCTTCAATAACTAATTCTTCTAATGCTCTTTTCATTTTTGCAATAGCTTCATTTCTTGTAGTTCCATGTGCTATTATTTTTGCAAGCATTGAGTCATATGTTGGTGGAATTGTATATCCTTCATAAATTGCTGTATCAACTCTAATTCCATTTCCACCTGGTAAATTTAAACCTGTAATTTTCCCTGGACTTGGTCTAAAGTTTTTTGAAGGATTTTCTGCATTTATTCTACATTCAATTGAATGGCCTGTTATTTCTACTTTATTTTGTTTTATTCTTAATTCTTCTCCAGCAGCTATTCTTATTTGTTCCTTTATTAAATCTATACCAGTATTTTCTTCTGTTATTGGATGTTCAACTTGTATTCTTGTATTCATTTCCATGAAATAAAAGTTTTTATCTTTATCTACTAAAAATTCTACAGTTCCTGCATTTGTATACCCTGCAACTTTAGCAGCTTTTACTGCTGCTTCTCCTAATTTATGTCTTAATTTATTGTCAATTACATTTGATGGTGATTCTTCTATAACTTTTTGATGTTTTCTTTGTATTGTACAATCTCTTTCACCTAAGTGAACAATATTTCCATGTTCATCTGCTAAAATTTGAACTTCTATGTGGCGAGGATTTTGGATATATTTTTCCATATAAATTTCATCATCTGAAAAAGATACTTTTGCTTCTTGTTTTACAATGTTGTAATTTTCTTCTAATTCATCAATTGAATTAACTATTCTAATTCCTTTACCTCCGCCACCATTTGCTGCTTTAAGTATTACAGGATATCCTATTTTTTCTGCAATCTCTACTGCTTCATTTATGCTTTTTAGTTTTCCATCTGATCCTGGTACTACAGGAATGCCTGCTGATTTCATCAATTCTTTTGCATTAGATTTATTACCCATTTTTTCTATAACTTCATAGCTTGGTCCAATAAATTTTATATTTGATTCTTCACAAATCTTAGCAAATTTACTATTTTCTGATAAAAATCCAAAACCAGGATGTATTCCATCAACACCTTTTATATTGGCTGCTTCTATAATATTTTTAAAATTCAAATAGCTTTTACTAGATTCTGCAGGTCCTATGCAAACAGATTCATCTGCTAATCTTGTGTGCATAGCATTTTTGTCTGCTTCTGAGTATACAGCTACTGTTTTAATATTCATTTCTTTACATGCTCTTATAATTCTTACTGCGATTTCTCCTCTATTTGCAATTAATATTTTATTCATAACTACTCCTTATTAAACAACTGCAAAAGTTAATCCACCTTTAGCTACAATTTTATCTTCCACAGTTGCTACTGCTTCGCCTATTCCAATAGGTCCTTTTCTTTTAATTATTTTTACTTGTAATTTTAATCTATCTCCAGGTACAACCATTTTTTTAAATTTCATTTTGTCAATTCCTCCAAATAATGCATTTTTGCCTTTATTCTCTTCCATTGAAAGAATTGCTATAGCTCCAGCTTGAGCTAAACTCTCTGTTATTAATACTCCTGGCATAATTGGATTTCCAGGGAAATGCCCTTTAAAATACCATTCTTTTTCATTTACATTTTTATAAGCTGTACAACTTTCTCCTGGAACATATTCCTCAACTTCATCAATCATAAGAAATGGTTCTCTTTGTGGTATTATTTTTTCTATTTGTTCTTTATTAAGCATTGGTATTGCTCCTTTCTAAACTATTCTGAAAAGTGGTTTTCCATATTCAACTGGTTCTCCATCTTTTACAAGAATTTCAGCAATTTTACCATCAAATTCTGATTCGATTTCATTCATTAATTTCATTGCTTCAATAATACAAAGCACAGTACCTTTTTTTACTTCTGTTCCAACTTCAACATATGGATTACTTGTTGGTGAAGATTTTATGTAAAAAGTTCCTACCATTGGTGATTTTACAATATTTCCTTCTTTTTGTTCTACTTTTTCTTCAACCTTTTCTTCTATTTTCTTTTCTTCTACAACAACTGGTTGAACAATCTCTGTTGTTGTATTTTTCTCCATCTTTATTTTTACTCCATCAGGAAATTCTATATCAATTGAAGTTAATTTTGAATTTCCCATATCTGTCATTAATTGTTTTATTTTTTCGTATTCCATAAATATTCCTTTCTTGCAAATAAGCACTTATTTTTCAAATTTTTTAAATATTACAGTTGCATTATGCCCTCCAAAACCTAATGAATTTGACATTGCAACATTTATTTCTTGTTCTAATGGTTTATTTGGTACAATATTTAAATCACATTCTTCATCTGGAACTTGATAATTAATTGTTGGTGGAATTAATTTGTTTTCAATTGCTTTTGTACAAATTATTGCTTCTATTACTCCTGCTGCACCTAATAAATGACCTGTGTTTCCCTTTGTTGAACTTACTTTTACATTTGCACTTGCACTTCCTAAAGCACCTTTAACAGCTTTAGTTTCAGTTGAGTCATTTAAATGTGTTGAAGTTCCATGTGCATTTATATAATCTACTTCTTCTGGTTTAATTTTAGCATCTTCCATAGCAACTTTCATTGCTTTAATTGCACCAGATGCTTCTGGGTCTGGTGATGTAATATGATATGCATCTGATGAAGCACCATATCCTACAACTTCTGCATATATTTTTGCTCCTCTTTTTAGTGCATGTTCTAATTCTTCAAGAACGACAATTCCTGCTCCTTCTCCCATAACAAATCCATTTCTTTCTTTATCAAATGGAATACTTGCTCTTGTTTTATCTGTTGAACTTGAT
The DNA here is from genome assembly GCA_944393125.1 of uncultured Clostridia bacterium. GTDB lineage: Bacteria > Bacillota > Clostridia > TANB77 > CAG-508 > CAG-269. The sequence continues at coordinate 67,896 of CALXZB010000001.1, forward strand.
AATGCTTTCATATTTTCAAAACCTGCAACCGCAGATTCACATATAGCTGATTCTGAACCTCCTGCTAAAATCACATCTTGGTATCCATGTTTAATATTTCTATATGCCTCACCTATTGAATGTGTTGAAGAAGCACATGCAGTAACGATTGCAAGAGATTCTCCTTTTAATTTCAAGTCTATTGCAATATTTCCTGCAGGCATATTGCATATTCCCATTGGGATAAACATTGGAGATACCCTACTATTTCCCTTTTCAAAATTTATTCTGCATTGATTTTGAATTGTTTCAAATCCTCCAATTCCTGATCCTACATATATTCCTACTTTTTCAAAATCTGTGTTTTCTGGTGTTATTCCACTGTCTTTAAATGCTTCTCTTGCTGCAACTATAGCAAATTGTGATACTCTATCTAATCTTTTAGCTTGTTTTACATCAAAAAATTTTAAAGGATCAAATTCTTTTACTTCTGCAGCTAATTTAGTTTTGAATGTGCTTGTATCAAATGCCTTTATTTCATCAATTCCACATTTACATTCTTTTATTCCGTCCCATAATTCATCTACTGTATTTCCTATTGGGCTAACAGCTCCTAATCCTGTTATTACAACTCTTTTTTCCATTTTAATTCATTCCTCCATCTACACTAATAACTTGACCTGTAATATAGCTAGAATCTTCTGATGCTAAAAATTTAACAACATTAGCTACTTCTTCTGGTTTCCCTTCTCTTTTTAATGGTATTGAATTCATAATATTAGCTTTTACTTCATCTTTAAGCACACTTGTCATATCAGTTTCTATAAATCCTGGTGCTATCGCATTTACAAGTATATTTCTACCTGCCAATTCTTTTGCTAAGCTTTTTGTTAAACCTATAATTCCAGCTTTTGATGCAGAATAATTAGCTTGACCTGCATTTCCATGAATTCCAACTACTGAAGATATATTTATTATTCTTCCGCTTCTTTGTTTAATCATATATTGAGAAACATTTTTAGTCATATTAAAAGTTCCTATTAAATTAACATCTATAACTTGATTAAAATCTTCTGGCTTCATTCTAATAAATAACATATCTTTTGTTATTCCTGCATTATTTACTAAAACATCTATTCTTTCTAATTTTTCAATTACTTGTTTAGTCATATTTTCACAATCTTCAAAACTTGAAATATCTCCTTTAACAGCTAAACATCTTACTCCATAACTTTCTATTTCTTTTACTGTTTCATTTAAACTATCATTTTCTGTTCTGTAATTAAGTGCTATATCAAATCCTTGTTTAGCTAATGTAATTGCTATTTGTTTCCCAATTCCACGAGTTGCTCCTGTAATTAATGCTACTTTATTCATTTTCTAATCCTCCGTTTAAAATTTTTTCTAATGTTTCAACATCATTTATATTTAATATTTTAACATCTTTATTGGTTCTTTTTACAAAACCAGATAATGTTTTTCCTGGTCCTATTTCTATAAATGTATCTATTCCCATATCAATCATTTCTTGTAATCCATTTGCAAATTTTACAGGATTAATTATATGGTTTGCTAGAATTTCTTTTACATTATCTGTTGGTTTATAAGATTTTCCATCTATATTTTTAATAACTTTTGTTTGAAAATCATTGATTTTTATTTGTTCTAATTCTTTTTTTAGAGCTTCTGAAGCTTCTATCAATTTACAAGTGTGAAATGGTCCTGAAGTTTTTAATTCAATTGCTTTTTTAGCACCTTCTTGTTTGCATTTGTCTATTGCTTCTAATACTGCTTGCTTTTCTCCTGATATAACAATTTGACCTGTACAATTGTAATTAGCTGGTGCAACAAAACCTGTTGTTATGTTATTACATACTTCTTTTATTTTTTCTTCATCTAATCCCAAAATTGCAGCCATAGACCAATCACCTTTTGGGCAAAGATTTTGCATTAATTCCCCTCTTTTTTGTACAATTTTAATTCCATCTTCAAATGATAATGCTCCACTATATATTAATGCAGTATATTCTCCTAAACTCAATCCCATTGAAACTTCTGCTTTGATATTTTGTTTTTTCAAAATCGCTAAAATCGCTAAACTCATTGTTAAAATTGCTATTTGAGTATTTTGAGTTTGACTTAGTTCCTCTTCTGTTACATTAAAAGTTAGCTCATCTATTTTCTTTCCTGTTATTTTGTTTACTTTTTCATATACACTTCTATATTCTGGGTATTTTTCATATAAATCTTTTCCCATTCCTACACTTTGTGCACCTTGACCTGGAAATAAAAATCCAATTTTCATTGTTATTCTCCTATTCTTTTTAAAAATTTTTCTTCAAATCTTTTGCAAAATTCTTCTATAACTTTTGAGTTGTCAATTAGAATATTAAATTCTTTTTTTATGGAGGTTGAAATTTCTTGTTGGTTTGTATTTATTCCTATTCCTATTGCTAAATATTTTACTTTCTCTCCTTGTAATTTAGTTTCTGTTAATATTCCACCTACTTTTTGATTTTTTATCATAATGTCATTAGGAAGTTTAATTTCTAATTTTATTTTATATAAATCATCAAATATTTCTAATATAGTTTCTGCTATTTCAAAAGTTAAATTATTTAGTTTATTTATATTTGCATTTAATGCTATTCCTATAGAAAAAGCTACATTTCCTTTTTCTGTTGTATACCATTTTCTACCATGTGTTCCTATTCCATCTGTTTGAATATCTGCTGAAATTATAATTCTATTTTCTAATCTTCTCCAAACCTCTTTTTGAGTAGAATCTATTTCTTCATAGTGAATCATTTTCATAGAATTGTTTTAATTTCCTCCTGTCTTTTGATTTTAGATGTAGTTGTTTTTATTAATGGTGTTTCTGTAAGTACAATTCCTTTTATTCCTTTATATGGAGGCATTGTATGATTGATTTCTTTTATTTGTTTGTTAATTAAATCATATATTTCTGTTTCTGTATTTTCAGTAAATACGTTTTTATCATATACTATTTTTGCATATATTTTAATATCATTTTTATCTTCTTTTATTGATTTACCGAATACAAATGATTCTTTGACTCCTTCTATTCTGTTTAGCAAGCTTTCCATTTCTTCTGGGAAGATATTTTTTCCATTTTTTAATACTATAACACTTTTCTTTCTTCCTGATATAAAGATATAGCCTTCTTCATCTATTCTTGCTAAATCTCCTGTATGGAACCAACCATCTTTTATTGCTTCCTTTGTTGCTTCTTCATTTTGATAATATCCTAACATTACACTAGGTCCTTTTACTAACAATTCTCCCATTCCTTCTTCATTAGGATTTTCTATTTTTACTTGAACATGTGGAAGCGGTTTTCCTATAGAACCTAATTTAAAGTTTGTATTTGTTTCAATTCCTACAACTGGCGAAGTTTCTGTTAGCCCATATCCTTGGCATAAGTTTATTCCAAAATTTCTATATCCTTGTATTACTTTAGGATCTATACTTGCAGCTCCAGTTATTAACATTTTAATATGCCCTCCAAAAATATTAATAACATCTTGTTCCCCTTTTTTGTCTATTTTTCTTATAATATTTCTATATATGTTTTCATAAATAGCTGGAACAAATGCTGCAAAAGTTGTTTGATATTCATTAAAATTATCTAATATATGTTTTATTCCATCACAAAATGAAATTTGAGCTCCTTTGTATATTGGGAATAAAAATCCTACTGTACATTCAAATACATGATGTAATGGTAAAAATGATAGTGTTCTATCACTTGAATCTATATCCAAAATCTGAGATAAATCAAGAATATTTGTACAAATGTTTTTGTGTGATAATGCTACTGCTTTTGATTCTGATGTTGTGCCAGATGTAAATAACATTATATTCATTTCTTCTGGATTTATTTTTGCATTTATGAATTCAGTATTTCCTTCTCTTAAAAGTTTTTTACCTCTTTTAATAAGTTCATCTTGTTTTTCCATTGGGAATAAATATTTTAATTTTGTTGTTTTGTTTTTATATATTTCTTGTAATTGTTCTTCATATTTTTTTGAATAAAATATTGCTTCTACATCTGCTCTTTTAATTAACCTTTCTATTTCTGCTTCTGGTAGTGATTTATCTAATGGAACTACTATTCCTGTTCCACATACTATAGATAAATATGCAATTTCCCATTCATATCTGTTTTCACCTATTACAGCAATACGTTTTCCTTTTAAACCAAGTTCTATCAATTCTGTTCCTAATGCATCTACCATTTCTCGCATTTCTTTATGTGTTATTATTTTATAACCTTGTTCTTGTCTTATTTTATATGCTGGCTTGTTACCATATAATTTACCTGTCTTTTTTAACATGTCTTTTAAATCTGTTATTTCTAAATTTTCCATATACTTTTCCTTTCGTTTTGTTTAATTATTTATATCATATTTTTTTATTTTAAATAATAGACTGACAGGTCAGTTAAATTTTAAAAAGTAAAAAAAAAAGAAAACTGAACAATAGTCAGTTTTCTTTTTCTATATATTATTCAAAAATATTATTAATTTATAATTATCCCCCAGTTATACTGTGGGATTTTCATATCGGCCTATAAGGTCTTTTTACAAGTCACCGCTTAAGCGGTCCCAGTTTGACAGCTTACGCCACTTTCGCGTGCGTTTTTATTACTTACTACCCTTTAAAAGGGTCTTTATATTCTTTTATTGTCATTCGATCTGACATCATATCTTCTTTTAATTGATTTGCTACATAATTATATACAGCAACCTTGTTGTTTCCTACCGTACTTACATAAAAGCCTCTACACCAAAACGTTCTGTTCCCATATTTATATTTTAAATTTGCATGTCTCTCAAATATTATCAATGTACTTTTTCCTTTCAAGTACCCAACAAATGATGATATACTCATTTTAGGTGGTATACTCACATACATATGTACATGGTCTGGACATGCTTCTGCATTTATTATTTCTACTTCTTTTCTCCTGCATAATTCTCTTAATATCATTCCTACATCTTGTTTTAATGCTCCGTATATTTCTTTTCTTCTAAACTTAGGTGCAAACACTATATGGTACTTGCATTCCCATGTTGTGTGTGATAAACTATCTGTGTATGGACTTTTCATACGTCCCACTCCTTTCATATATAATATCTTTAAGCCGTCAAACTTAAAAATATTATATCATATTGGGGTGGGATTTTTATTACTCTTTGCAAAACTATAAGTTTTCCTGTTCTCCCAGCATAGCTGGGAGTTTTCTTTAAAGTTAAAAAATCATAACCACCCGTTTACGGGTGATTATGATTATAAAGTTTTTATTCAGCTTTACTATATAATAAAGCCAAGGGTATAAGTACCCTTGGCCGAACAGATGTGAGTGAAAAAATTGTTAAATAAAAGCGAACTTTGAAACTTTACAGATTATCCATAAATCCAGATATCAACATGAATGGTATATCCGTCAGGAATCCCGCTAAAGTTTGCAAAATAATATGCAGGCGTACTAGGAAGCCCATGAAGCAAATTTTCATAGTAGGTTTCACCATTTGTAGAAATATAGTCCCCATTGACAGCCATAGATCCGCGGTCAGATACCAAGTGAAATTTTACCGTTCCATTCCATTCGGGGCAACTTGTCTTTACAGTTACCCCCATGCCACCAATTCCAGACGAATCTACCCAAACAAGGAAAGCAGAGCTATTGCTACTTACATCTCCATTTTGGTATCCAGAGATACTGGAACGGGGCATAACGTTTCCGTTCTCGTCAGAAACAGAAACAATACCATCGGAGTCAAGTTCGACACTGTATTTGGTCGCTTTGACATCATTGTTGGTAGTGTCCGCCGACTCTGCTGCGAAAGCAGTAGCAGAAAGAGACATCATCATGACAAGTGCTAATACTGTGCATAAAATTTTTTTCATAAAGTTACCTCACTTTCTTAATGCAAGTTTCACTCACACCTATTCTATTTTAAAAAGAAAGTATCTACTTTCTTTTTAAACAATATAAAAATCATAACAAATTTATTTTAGCATGAATTTTAGCAAACAATGGAAAAAGATAACAAAATATACTAAAAGATACTCAAAATAACCAAATAGTTAAAATAATAAATTTGAATATTTTTAAAAAAAATATATAATAATTGTAACGAATGTCGATTTTTTGAAGTCTATATAAATAGAAAGGAGAAAAAATGGAAGAAATATATAAAGAGTACTCTAAATATATATTTAATTATTTATCATCCTTTACTAATACAGAAATTGCCGAAGAATTAATGCAAGAGACTTTTTATAGTGCAATGAAGAATATACATAAATTTAAAAATAACTCATGTTTGAAAACATGGCTCTATAAAATTGCTAAAAATAAATTGATAGATTATTATAACAAAACAAATAAAATGCAAGAAATAGATTTTGATAATATTAATGAAAATTTGTTGTTAAGTAATTCTTTTGAAGAAGATTGTATAGAAAGAGATGAATTAATAAATGTATATAAAAAAATACATAAATTAGATGATAAATCAAAAGAAGTAGTCCTTTTAAGAATTAAATGTGAATTTAGTTTTAAAGAGATAGGAAATATTATGGGTAAAACAGAAGAATGGGCAAGAATTACTTTTTATAGAGCAAAAGTAAAATTAAAGGAGGATTTTGAAAATGAATAAAAGTGATGAATGTGATATAGTTAAAGATTTAGCTGCACCATATGTAGAAAATCTTATAAATAGTAAAAGTAAAAAATTTGTTGAAGAACATTTAAAAAATTGTGATAATTGTAAAAAATATTATAATGATATAAATTCGAATATTTTAAATGAATCTCATAATGAAAAAATAAAAGAAAAACATGAATTAGACTTTTTGAAAAAGATTAGAAAAAATATGAGTATTTTAAAAATATTATTATTTGTTATTTTGACGATTATTGTTGTGGTAATATTAAGTATTTTTATAAAATGTCAAACTGTTACTAAAATTGTAAATGATGCATATGAACAAATAGAATATTTAAAAACATTAGATAATTATAAATTAGTTGAAAAAACTATAACTACAAATTATCCAGACAATGATACTTCTGAAATCATAGCAACTTATTATTATAAGGACGGAAAATATAAAAATGAATATGGCAATACTACATGTTACTATGAAGATAATTCTTATAATAAAATTTATGTTTATCTTGATTTAAAGCAAATAGATTATCATACACAAAATTTTATAGAGAATAACAAAGGTGAAACTTTTGAAACTTTTTATGAAATTATATCTTATAAACAATTATCAGGACTATTTAATCTATTATTATCAATAAGAACAGATAAATTTAATGGTATAGATTGTTATGTTATTAGAAATGGAAATAATAATAGTTATAGAGAAATCTGGATTGATAAAGAGACAAATACTGTTTTGAGGAGAATTGAAGAAAATTATTCAAAATATTATAGAGAAACTATATATACTTTAGTTGAAAACCAAGTAACAGATGAAGATGTAAGCAGTTCTATACTTGATACTGAACAATATAAAGATTATACTAGAAATAATACTACATATAATGCAACAAAAGAAATAAAAAATACTTATAATACAGAAAATTAGAAATGGTAAAAAAAGTAATTATTTTTGATAAAAACATTCAAAATATAAAAAAAATCTTAAATCTATTTTTTAATAAAATAGAAACTCAAAACGTAAAAACTTTTGTTGCAACTAATGAAAAAGAAATTCAAGAAATTGAACAATTAAATGATATAAATTTAATTTTAATAAATAAAAATTTGAATTATATATATATATATATATCAAAAAATAATACTTCAGTTTTTTATTATCGGAAACAATATTGAGATTGATACAATAAAAAATAACGTATCTTTAATACTTGATAAAGTAAGAACAAATAATACCTCAAAAATAATTGAAATAATATCAAAAGAATTATTATTGTTAGGATATAATTTTAAATTGAAAGGAACACAATATTTATTAGAAGCAATTCTATATATCTATATTAGAAATAATATAGAATTACTTGAAAATTTAGAAAAAAATGTTTATAATCATATTGCGATAAAAAATAATAAAAACTTGTTAAATATAAAAACAAGTATTATAAAAGCAACAAACTATGTATATAATTATCAAGATGAAAATAAATTATACGAATATTTTTCAATAAAAATAAAGATAACTCCTAAATTAGTTATATCTACCATATTGAGCAAAATAAATATTTAAAGATAATAAATATCCACCCGTAAAACGGGTGGTATTTCTTTAACCCTATAAGGGTTTATTGCTGGCTGCTCCCACATGGGAGCTTTTTTATCTGCCAATTGCCTTTGTCTCTCTTACTTACCCGTAAACGGGTCTTTATATTCTTTCAAACTTCTTTTATCTTGTACTTTATCTTCAATTTCTTGTTCTTGAATATATTTTTTTATTGTAGCTTTATTTAATCCTACCGTACTGACATAGTACCCTTGAGTCCAAAAATGTCTATTTCCATAATTATATTTTAAATTCGTATGTTCTTCAAATATCATCAAACTACTTTTCCCCTATCTTGTTTTAATGCTCCGTATATTTCTTTTCTTCTAAACTTAGGTGCAAACACTATATGGTACTTGCATTCCCATGTTGTGTGTGATAAACTATCTGTGTATGGACTTTTCATACGTCCCACTCCAATATGATATAATATTTTAAGTCGTCAAACTTAAAAATATTATATCATATTGGAGTGGGAATTTTTGTTACTCTTTGCAAAACTATAAGTTTTCCTGTTCCCCCAGCATAGCTGGGGGTTTTCTTTAAAGTTAAATAAGAAATCCTGTTACTTGCACAAATTCAAAAAATATAGTATAATCAAATTGCTGTTTTTTAGAAAGAGTAATTATTATTGAAATGATGTTTTTTAAAATTTATTATGACAGGAGATTTCAATATGTCGTTATTTAAGAAAAAACAAATATCAGTTGATGTAATGGACATTAACACGATGTATGTATCTACTGGTCAGATTGGCGAGTATATCAAAAATCTGTACAGGAAAGAAGGTTTTAAGCACATAGGTTACCGGCATGCAGTTAAAGATGGATTAGATAGGTTTGTAATTTACACATTACCTAATCAAAAAGAGGTTATCCAGTATTTCAAGGATCGTTGCCCTGCAATGGTAGAAGAAGAATGCCGAAAACTTCAAGGAGAAGAACACGAATGGGCTAGATGGCCGAATGGTTTTTCAGAAATAGAACGTTGAAAAAACACTAATCATTTCAAATAATTACTCAAACAAATTGAAAGCTACAGTTTTCATATTATGGAGACTGTAGTTTTCTTTTATTAAAGTAAAAAAACAAGGGTAGTTTCATTTTCATAAAACTACCCTTGCCCATTTTCCTTTCTTCACATTAAAGCTATAATTACTCCTGCATGCACCATCAGTCACCATTGGTTTTGCACTAACGCTTCAAATAACTTTCGGCATGCATACTGTGTGCCATTATAACATACGATTTATAATAGCATAAACGTTGGACATTCATCCAACGCTTGAAATTATATCATTACTCAACATAATTTGTCAATACTAATTTATTGTTATGTGTTTTTATTCCGGTAATTTAATTTTACTATTTATAATATAATCTTTAGCTTTATTATTTAAATTTTATATTTATTTTGTCTAAATCAACCAGTTGATTTTTAAAACCTTCGTTTTCACTCCATGTTCTCTCTTCAATTGTTGGCATAATCTGTATTTCATTAAAATTTTCTTCTTTTTCTATGATTATAATTTCTGTTGTTTTTATTATTGCATTTTCTATATTATCTACTTCCCATTCTTCTATTTCTTTGTCTTCATAAGTTATTTTTTTATCCAATTCATAGGTATATGAAACTAATTCATCGCCTTTTTCGTTATAAACCTTTGCTTCTTTATTTAGCATATTATTTAAATTTTTTGAATTAACATTATCTATTTGAGTAGAAACTGTTGCTATAATATGTAAAGGTGTTATTTTTATTTCTTCAACCTTTTGTGTCATATTTTTATATCTAGATTCATTAATTTCAGGAATAATAGTTTCAGTATTTTCTGAAATTAAAGTTTTAGATACTTTTACATTAATTTCTCCATCTAAATCAAAAGATTTATAATTTCCAGCTATATTTGCAAGTCCCCCATTTTTTCCAGTATCTCCTTGATTCATCATAACATTATTACAAAGTGTTAAAGTTATTTCATCATTTCCTTTGGTCATGTCTTCTGTCAGAAAATACATTTGATATAATTTATATTTATAATCTGATAATTTAGTCAAAGTTTGTAATTTCCCAGTCCAATAACCTTTTCCATCAATTATAATATTACTTTTTCCGCCAACATCATTTTGAACATTTTCATTAAATTCAATATAGAATATATTTTTTATTCCTTTTTCTTTTTCTTGAATTAACCAATCTTTTTGTTTTTCGTTTTCCTTTAATTGTATAAATTCATCTTCAATCATAAACTCTCCGAGTCTTAAATAATCTTTATCTGTTTGACTTATATCAACATCAAATTCAAGCAAGACATAGTTATCATCATAAATTGTGGATGCTAAACTTATTACAGTATCATTGTGATTTAATTTTTGTCCATTTGCAACTTGTTTGTATTCTTCATATTCACTTGAAAACTTGATTCCTGAATTTATCCATTCAAACACAGGTATTCCTGCCTCTGTTCCACTAAAAATTGCAAAAGCTGTAACTCCTCCTGCTAAAACAATTGTTATTGAAGCAATAATCGTTGCAAATTTCCTTATACAACTGTTATTTATTCTTTGTATTATTCCTTTTATTCCATTAGATTTTTCATTGATATCTAAGTTATTTAAAGCATATTCTATTTTGTTATGTACTCTTTGTGGAATTTTCTTATTTTCAACATTCATATTTGATAATATTTTTTCAATATCTTTCATACCATTTCACCTTTCTCTTCAATTTGTTTTCTAATCTTGTTTCTTGCTCTTGCCATCTTGCTTTTTATTGTATTCTCTTTTATTTTTGCTATTTTGCTTATTTCTTTAATTGTATATTTAGAACAATAATATAGAGTTAAAATAAGTTTTTCTTCAGAGTCCAAATCTTTTATTAATACTTCAAATTCAACATTGTCAGATTTGTCATTTGCTACTAGATATTTTTCCATTTCCTTTTCTTCATAAGATATTGAGTACTTACTCTTTTTCTTGTATATGTTATTGCATTCATTCATTAGAATTTTAATTATCCAAGTTTTAAAAATAGCATTGTCTTTTAGTTTTTTAATATTCTTATAGCTTTTATAAATAGTTTCCTGTATCGCATCTCCAATATCATCATCATTTTTTAGTTTAGTTTTCGCAATTAAATATAACTCTTTTTCAATGGCAATAATTAGTTCTGAGAATGCTATTTTATCATTATTTTTGGCTTTTTCTACTAGTTCTTCCATTTATTCCTCCAAATTTTAAAATATGTACATATTGATGCTTATTAGACAATTTATCAAGTTACTAAAGTTGCATCAAATAAAAATTTTTTTCTTCATCTAGTTTTACCTCTTCATTTAATTCTTTATTTTCCAATATGTTTATCTTCAAAAAAAATGAGTCCGTAAACTCATTTTTTCATTTATTCATCAACGCACTCTTCAAATTGGCTATTATATAGTTTTTCATAAAATCCACCTTTAGCAAGTAACTCCTCATGTGTACCTTGTTCAACAATATCTCCATGGTCCATAACTAAAATTAAATCCGCATTTTTGATAGTTGACAATCTATGAGCAATAATGAAAGAAGTTCTACCTTGCATTAGGTTATCCATAGCTTTTTGAATTTCAATTTCAGTTCTAGTATCTATAGAACTTGTAGCTTCATCTAAAATTAAAATTTTAGGATCTGCTAAAATAACTCTAGCAATTGTAAGTAATTGCTTCTGACCAGCAGAAACTCCTGTTGTTTCTTCACTCAAAATCGAATTATACCCATTTGGTAAAGTTTTTATAAAGTGATGTACACGAGCTGCTTTAGATGCTTGTATTACTTCATCATCTGTAGCATCTTCTTTACCATATTTGATATTTTCTTTTACAGTTCCACCAAATAGCCATGTATCTTGTAAAACCATTCCAAACATTTGGCGAAGGTCTCCTCTTGTAAAATCTTTTATATTATGTCCATCTAGCAATATTGCGCCATCTGTTACATCATAAAATCTCATAAGAAGTTTAACCATTGTAGATTTTCCTGCACCTGTTGGTCCTACAATAGCAATTTTTTGTCCTTCATGTACATTAGCATTAAAATCTTTAATTACTATTTGTTCTGGATTATATCCAAATTTTACATGTTCAAATTTTATATTTCCTCTTAATCCTTTAGTAGTAACTCCTGGTTTATTTGTTTCAACTTCTTCATCTTGTTCTAAAAATTCAAAAATTCTTTCAGTTGCAGCAACCATAGCTTGTAACATACTTGATACTTGTGCAATTTGATTTATTGGTTGAGTGAATTGTTTGTTATATTGTATAAAACTTTGTATATTTCCAACTGTAATTGTACCTTTTATAGCAAGATAGCCTCCAGCCATTGCAACACCTACATATCCAATATTTGATACAAAATTCATTATTGGATGCATAAGTCCTGATAGAAATTGAGACTTCCATGCAGATTTATATAATTGTGAATTTGCTTTTGAAAATTCTTCACGAGCTTTATCTTCTCCATTAAATGCTTTAACAATTGTTAAACCTGAAAATATTTCTTCAACTTGCCCATTAACATGTCCTAAATAATCTTGTTGCATTTTAAAATATTTTTGAGATTTTCCAACAATTATTTTAACAAGAAACGCCCCTATTGGCATAACAATTAAAGAAATTAATGTCATTTGCCAACTTATTGATATCATCATTATAGCAATTCCTACCAATGTACATATTGCAGTAATTATTTGTGTTATACTCTGGTTTAAGTTCATTCCTAATGTATCAATATCATTTGTAATTATTGATAACACTTCTCCATTAGTTTTTTTATCAAAATAATTCATTGGAAGTGTATTTATCTTTTTAATAAGATTATTCCTCATTGTATATGTAAGTTTTTGTGCAACTCGTGTCATTACTAGCCCTTGTATGAAGGAGAATATTGCACTAATAATATATAAACCTAATAATGTTAATAAAATAGTTCCAACTTTATTAAAGTCTATTCCACCATTTCCAGAAATTTTATTAACTAACCCATTAAAAATTTCAGTTGTAGCATTTCCTAGAATTTTTGGTCCAACTATTGAAAATATTGTACTTCCAATAGCAAATATCATTACAATAATTAATGGTATTTTATATTGTGATAAATAATCTTTTATAAGTTTTTTAGTTGTACCTTTAAAATCTTTTGCTTTCTCTATTGGTGCTCCTCTACCTGGTCCTTTTCCTGGTCCTCCCATTGGTCCTGGCATATTATTCTCCTCCTTTCTCTTCATTATTTATTTTGCTATCTTTTAAATTTAATTCTTCTTCAGATAATTGAGATAGTGCAATTTCTCTGTATGTCTCATTATTTTTTATAAGTTCTTCATGTGTTCCTTGCCCTACTATTTTGCCATCATCTAATACAATTATTTTATCTGCATTTAATATTGTACTTATTCTTTGAGCAACAATTATATTTGTTTTATTTTTTGTTCTTTTTGCTAAAGCCTCTCTTAACGCAGAATCTGTTTTAAAATCTAAGGCTGAAAAACTATCATCAAATACGAAAATTTCTGGGTCTTTAGCTATTGCTCTTGCAATTGATAACCTTTGTTTCTGCCCACCAGATACATTTGCTCCCCCTTGTGCAATTTCTGATTGATACTTTTTTTCTTTTCCTTCAATAAATTCTACTGCTTGTGCAATTTCTGCAGATTCAATCATTTTTTCATCAGACATTTCTGAGTCTGAATATTTAATATTGCTTTCAATTGTTCCTGAAAATAATACTCCTTTTTGAGGAACAAATCCAATAGCATTTCTTAATTCTTTTTGTGACAAATCTTTTACATTTACACCATCAACTAATAATTCTCCACCTGTTACATCATAAAATCTTGGTATTAAGTTAACAATAGTAGATTTTCCACTTCCTGTGCTTCCTATAATTGCAGTAGTTTTACCAGGTTCTGCAGTAAAGTTTATATCTTCTAATATTTCTGTATCTGCATCAGGATATCTGAATGATACATTTTTAAATTCTACTAAACCTTTTTTCTCAGGATTTAATTTTTTCACTTCATCTTTGTCTTTTATGCTTGGTTCTGTTTCAATAACTTCCATTATACGTTTTGCAGATACAGAAGCTCTTGGAAGCATTATTGAAATAATTGATATCATCAAGAAACTAATTACAATCTGCATAGAATATTGAATAAAAGCCAACATATCTCCAACTTGCATAATTCCTTGATTTACATTATGTCCTCCTATCCAAATAATTAATATTGATACTCCATTCATTATTAACATTAGTGCTGGCATCATAATTGACATAGTTGTATTTACAAATATATTTGTTTTCATAAGGTCTATATTTGCACCATCAAATCTTTTTTCTTCTCTTCTTTCTGTATTAAAAGCTCTTATTACTGATTTTCCTGTTAAAATTTCTCTTGCTACACCATTTAGTTTATCTATTAAATCTTGTAATTTTTTAAACTTAGGCATTGATATTGCAAATAATGTTGCTACTGTTAATAATATTACAATAACAGCTCCTCCTATTATCCATGCCATTGAACTATTACTTTGATTCATAACTTTTATAATTCCACCAATCCCAATTATTGGTGCATATACAACTGTTCTAAATAACATTGATAATAGTTGTTGAATTTGTTGTATATCATTAGTGCTACGAGTTATTAGTGAAGCTGTTGAAAATTCTCTTAATTCTTTATTTGAGAATCTTAATACTTTATCAAAAACTTTATCTCTCAAAGTTTTTGACATTTTTGCTCCTACTCTTGAAGAAAGCATCATTATTGTTATTCCACATGTCATAGTAATAGTAGCTAACCCTAACATTTTTAATCCAGTTATAAATATGTAATTCATTTGCATTGAATCAATATTAACTCCAGCATTTTTATATAACACTTTTGTGAATGCTATTCCTGTTTGTTCTTTTATACTTTCTTGCATATTTTCAATTTGTGCTTTAAATTCTGCTATCATTTCTTCATTTGGCAAAGTTTGGGAAATTATTATTGGTTCTAGCATCAAATTATCAAGTTCTTCTGTTTCCTCTGCTGATAATTCTTTTATTACATATATTTCTTCTGAGTTATAATCATTTTCTAAATATTCATTAAGTAATTTTTCTTGGCTTTTTTCTAAATTTTCACTACTAGCTATAGAATATTTACTTAAAATTTCTTCATCATCTTCTGTAAATTTTAAAATAGAATCCATATCTTTTTTACTGATTATTTTAGGAGCAACATTTTCAATTCCACTTGATTGAATTCCTTCATTTACAATTTTTGAAGTGTAATTAGGTAATTCTAAGTCTACTGTTGCTTGTAAGCATAATAATAAAACTATTAGTAAAACAGATATCCACGATTGTTTTAGATTTTTTAATATTTTTAACATTTCTCCTCCTCCTAAAAGTAAGTCCTTTAGTTTTCTGAGTAAAAACAAAAGGACTTACTTTTATAATATTTAATCTCCTAAACAAATACCTATATTTCTTGCAGTTTTAACTAAATCATGATCCATTGTAACTCTTCTTATATTGCTTTCAGCTGTGTTTCCAGAAACTGCACCAATTTTTGTATTTTTACCTACAACATCTTCTAAAGAAACATAGTCAAGTTTTCCGTTTTTAATAACAGTTAATACTCCATATTTTCCTTCTATTGCAAGTTCCATTGCTTTTGAACCATATTTAGTTGATAAAACTCTATCAAAAGCAGTAGGTGTTCCACCTCTTTGCATATATCCTAATGTTGTGTTTCTTGCTTCCAAACCTGTTAGTTTTTCTAATTCTCTAGCAACTACTTGTCCAACTCCTCCAAGTTTTGTGTTATCTACACCAACACCATTGTCTCTTTTTCCCATTATTGTAATTTCACCATCTTTTGGTGCAGCACCTTCTGCAACAACAACAACACTAAATTGTTTTCCTGCTTTTCTTCTTTTATTTATTTTTTTAACAGCTTTGTTTATATCATATGGAATTTCTGGAATTAATGCAATATCTGCTCCTCCAGCAATTGCAGATTCTAGTGCTATCCATCCAGCATATCTACCCATTACTTCTAATACCATTATTCTATGATGTGTTTCTCCTGTTGTATGTAATCTGTCTAATGCCTCTGTTGCAACTGATACTGCAGTATTATATCCAAAAGTTATTTCTGTACATGCAACATCATTGTCAATAGTTTTTGGTACTCCTATTACATTTATTCCTTTTGTAGAAAAGTCTCTTGCTGATTTTTGTGTTCCATCTCCTCCTAATGTGAATAAGCAATCAAATCCGTCTTTTTTTACATTTTCAACACAGATATCAGATAAATCTTTATATACTATTTGCCCATTTTCTTCTACTTTATAATTAAAGACATTAGCATTTGTTGATGACCCTATAATTGAACCACCTTTTGGTAAAATTCCTGATGCAGATTGATCATTTGCTGTACTTAATTTTACATAATCGTTTTTTAGTAACCCATTATATCCATCTATAAAACCATAACATTCAATTCCATTATTTTCTGCAGTTTTTACAATTGCTCTTATAACTGCGTTAAATCCTGAAACATCTCCTCCATTTGCTAATATTGCTACTTTCTTAATCATTTTACTTCCTCCTTTAGTTTTTAAACGAATTTTAATTCTAGCTTTTGACTAGAATTAAAATTGCTCTGTATAAATTCTTTTATAATTATATCAATATTTTCATATTTTACAAGTATTTTTTTAAAATTTAATTTATAATTTTATCAAAATATCGTGATATTTTTTGACTATATCGTCTCTAACAAGTTCTTTAAAAATTACAGATATTCTTGTTTTAGTAATATCTATATTAGCTATTTTTAAATTATTTTTATTTGCAATACCAATTATTTTTTCTAATATTTCTTCATCTGAATCCATTCCATATCCAACAATAGAAATTTTTGAAACATCCTTTTTTACAATACTTTTTACTCCTGTTTCCTCAAGTATATAATTTATATTTGTTCCTTTTTTTTCATTAAAAGTTGAGCATGCTATAATAGGTATATTATATTTTTCACTTATTTCTACACATCTATCATGTAATACTTTTGCTCCTTCTTCTGATAATACTTGCATTTCTTCATATGATATATTTTCTAATTTTTTAGTATGTTCGATCATTTTGGGGTCTGCCGAATATATTCCATCAACATCTGAATATATATAGCATTTGCTTGCTTTAAGTTCAACAGCTAGTGCTACTGCAGTTGTATCTGAACCACCTCTGCCTAATGTTGTTATATTATTGTTACAATCTATTCCTTGAAATCCTGTAATAATAACTATTTTTCTTTTTGCGAGCTCATCTTTTATTTTTTCTGTATTTATATATGTTATTTTAGAGTTTTGAGGTTCTTCATTAGTTAAAATTCCTGCTTGCCACCCTGTTAATGAAATCGCAGAATAGCCTAATTCATTTAATAATATTGCAAGCTTTGATGCTGTTATTTGTTCTCCTATACTCAATAACGAATCCATTTCTCTTTTATTTGGTTTACTAGAAAGATTTTCCGCTTCTTTTATTAGATTATCTGTCATTTTGCCTTG
The DNA here is from genome assembly GCA_944393125.1 of uncultured Clostridia bacterium. GTDB lineage: Bacteria > Bacillota > Clostridia > TANB77 > CAG-508 > CAG-269. Next base: position 85,774 of record CALXZB010000001.1, read on the forward strand.
TGCAGAAACCACAACTACTATATTTTTATTACTATCATATTTCTTTATAATTTTATTAGCAACAATATTTAATTTTTCATTATCTGCAACTGAACTTCCACCAAATTTTAATACTATTGTTTCCATGTTTTGCACCTCTAAAATTAATATAGTAGTCATATTTAAATTTAAACATGACTACTATAATTATATTTTAGAAATATTTTTGTATGTATATTTTATTTAATTTTCATTTTTAAAAAACTTTCTATAAAGCCATCAATATTTCCATCCATAACAGATTCAACATTTCCAACTTCATAATTAGTTCTATGGTCTTTTACTAGTGTATATGGGCAAAATACATATGAACGAATTTGGTTTCCCCAAGCTATTTCTTTTTGTTCTCCTTTTAGTTCATCAATAGTATCTTTTTGTTCTTGTTCTTTTAAATTAAGTAATTTAGATTTTAGCATTTTCATTGCCGTTTCTCTGTTTTGAATCTGTGAACGCTCTGATTGGCAGGCAACAACTATATTTGTTGGTATATGTGTTATTCTTACTGCTGAAGAAGTTTTGTTTATATGCTGTCCTCCTGCCCCAGATGCTCTATATGTATCTATTCTTAAATCATCTGGGTTTATTTCTATTTGAATGTCATCAGTTATTTCTGGAAGTACCTCTAATGAAGCAAAAGATGTATGTCGTCTTCCTCCTGCATCAAAAGGTGAAATTCTTACTAATCTATGTACACCCATTTCTCCTTTTAAATATCCATAAGCATTTTCTCCAATTACTTCAAAAGTAACACTCTTAATTCCAGCTTCTTCTCCTTCTAAATAGTCTAATTCTTTTACTTCATAACCATTTTTATTAGCCCATCTTGTATACATTCTATATAACATTTCTGCCCAATCTTGTGATTCAGTTCCTCCTGCTCCAGGATGTAAAGTTAATATTGCATTATTTTTATCATATTTCCCAGATAATAAAGTTTCTAATTGTAATTCATTTATTTCTTTTTCTAAGTTTGAAGTGGTTTTAACTATATCTTTTACTATTTCTTCATCATTTTCCATATATGCAAGTTCAGTTAAATCTTGTAAATTAGTTAATTCTTGATTAATTTTTTTATATTTTTCTACTTTATTTTTTAATTGTTTTATTTGTGATAAGACTTTTCCTGTTTCATTTGGAGATTTTTGCCAAAATTCTTCCTTTTGAGTTTGGTCTTCTAGTTCATTTAATTTTTGTTCTAATGTTTCTATGTCAAAGAGACTCACCTAAATTTAATACTTTTTCTTTTAAGTTTTCTATTTTTTTTGAGTTATCTTCTAATTCTATCATTTCCTCACTCCTTATTTATAGTCTTCTAAACTTAATGTTGGATATTCAAATATTTGTCCATTTTCTGTAAATCTTCCTGATGAAAAATGATTTTTGCTCATTGTTTCAGAACCTTTTAAAAAATATGCATATTTGATTTTATTTGTTAAACTTCCTCCGTTTGTTATTATAGGGTCATCCCATGTTACATCTACCGCATACCATTTTCCATCTAGTTCTACATAATTCCATGCGTGATTTTCAGTTTGGTTGTTACTATTTGTTCCAGTTCCTATAACAATTACATTTTCTATTCCAACTTCAGTCATTAAATATTGAAAAGCTTTTGCATATCCTTCACAAACACATCTCTTGTTTATAAGTGCTCCGCATATATTATATATATTGTTTTGAGTTAAATCATTTTCATATTCTATGCTATCTACTAAATAATCATGTATCATTTTAATTTTTTGATAATCTTCTTTTTCTTTTACTTGTTCTAATATCTGATTTTTAATTTTTTCTATTTGTGTTTCATATTTTTCTATATCTTCTTTAGAATAAAACCCTTCATTTAAATAAGATTCTTCATTACCATTATCTATAAATACATTATATTGTGTTCCTGTGATTTTAGTAATCTTTTCTATATTTATATACATTTTTGTAACATCTAAATAAAAAATATCTGGATTTTCATAAATAAATGCTTCAATTGCAGATTGATATTGCATTTTTAGTTCATTTTCTCCATTATCCTGTGATAATAATTTTTGAAATGAATCTCCAAAATCTACTCTATGTTTACCTGTCTTAAGTTCATCTTTTTCTTGATATAGTTTAGTGTATATAATTTTAGCGGTATCATCTAGCTGATTATATAAATATCTCGATAATTGAGTGTTCTCATCATTTTTTTCATTTGTTGTTCCTTCATCAACACCTTCAAATATATTATCATCAATTTTTATTGAGTCTTTGCCTGAAGATACATATTCTACAGTTGGAAAGCCTCCAGAACCTTCAAAATTTATTTGTATTGTTCCTTCTTCCATTATTTCTGCATATACAATATATGCTAAACTCCCTATTCCTCCAATAATAATTATTATTAATAATATTAATATAAAGGTTATTATTTTATCTTTCATGTTTCCTCCAATTATTACTAAATTTTAGTAATCATATACTTAAATTATACATCATTGATGATATATTTGCAAGTTATATATTCCTATCAAGTGAATATTTTCTATTTATTTGTAAATAATACTAATATGGATTTTAAATGTTTTTTTAAGAATTTAATTAAATATAATAATAATTATAATTTTACAATTATGAATGATAAAACTGATAATGTTTCAGATATAGATAATACACCCAAAAATCTATTTTCTAATGTTAATGACAATTTAAATTTGTTAAAAAGTAAATATAATGTATTGCTAAATTCTGATGTTAAAATCAGAGAATTTAATATGACAGTTTCTGGGAAAAATTATAAATGTTTTATCATTTTTATAGATGGTTTAGTTGATACAATTTCCATTAATGATTTTGTCTTAGAACCATTGATGTTAAGTAAGCACAATTCTAACAAAGTTACGCCAGAAAATCTCTCAGAATATATAGATTCTTGTCTTTTACCTCAAAACAGTGTAAAAAAAGTTCAAGATTTTAAATCTGTTTTTTCTGGTATTAACATGGGGGACTGTTTAGTTTTCATTGACTCTTTAAACATTGCCTTTGATGTTGATGTAAAAAAATTTCAACAAAGGAGTATTAGTGCTCCTCAGAATGAATCTGTAATCAAAGGTTCTCAAGAAGGATATGTTGAAAATTTTAGAACTAATACATCTCTTTTAAGACGAATTGTGAATAATGAAAATCTTATTATTGAAACTATTCCTGTAGGAAAAATTAGTCAAACAAAATGTGGTGTTTGCTATTTAGGTAATATTGCAAATGGTGATTTAGTAGCAGAAGTAAAATATAGACTTAATAATCTAGATATAGACTCTATTATTTCTGCTGGACAACTAGAACAATTAATTGAAGATGATGATGGTTTTGGTGTACCTCAAATGCTCTCAACAGAAAGGCCTGATAAATGTGCTAAATATTTATTCCAAGGTAGGGTTGTTGTATTAGTTGATGGCAATCCTTATGCTTTAATTATGCCAGCAGTCATTGAAAATTTTTTATTTTCTCCAGAAGATTCAAACTTAAGACCTTTATTTGCGAATTTTTTACGAGGTATTCGTATACTTGCCGCAATTATTACATTACTACTGCCAGGTGTTTATATGGCTATTACTAGTTTCCATCAAGAGTTGTTACCAACAGAATTATTACTCTCTATTTTGTCAGCAAGAGAAAATGTGCCTTTCCCAATTATTTTAGAACTATTATTAATGGAAATTTCTTTTGAGCTTATACGCGAAGCTAGTCTTAGAGTTCCCTCTGTTATAGGTTCATCAATAGGTATAGTTGGTGCTTTAATATTAGGAGATGCTGCAGTTAATGCTAGTATTGTTAGCCCTACTCTTATTATTGTAGTTGCTATTACTGGTATTGCATCTTTTTCTATTCCTGATTTCTCTTTTGGATTCCATGTTCGTGTGTTTAGATTTTGGTTTATTGCATTAGGTTTTACTGCTGGTTTTTTAGGAATTGGTGTTGGATTATTTATTTATATTTCTATGCTCTGCAGTTTGAAATCTTTTGGTGTTCCTTTTGTTGCACCTATTTCTCCATCATACAACCCAAAAGGAAATGGTTTCTTTGTTCCTGCAATATGGAAACAACAATATCGAGCTACTTTTATTTCTCCAAAAAAGCCTAAGTCACAGGGAGATATAAGTATGAAATGGAAAGTTTAAAATTAAACAGACTTGTTTTATAATAACAAGCCTGTTTTTCATTATTCTTCTACTTTTTCGAACATATCTTTTCCAACTCCACAAAGTGGGCAAACCCAATCTTCTGGTAAGTCTTCAAATTTTACTTCTTCTGCATTATCATCATAGATATATCCACATGCTATACATCTGTATTTCATTGTTTTACCTCCATATATTTATTAATAATTCTCAGCTTTAATTTCAAAATATGCTTTTGGATGATTGCAAACTGGGCATATTTCTGGTGCTTTTGTTCCAACTACAATATGTCCACAATTTCTACATTTCCATATTTTCACTTCTCCTGCTTCAAATACTTTTCCATCTTTTACATTTGCTAATAATTTTAAATATCTTTCTTCATGTTCTTTTTCTATTTTTGCAACTTCTGAAAATAAATATGCTATATGGTCAAATCCTTCTTCTTTTGCTGTTTTTGCAAATTCAGCATACATATCTGTCCATTCATAGTTTTCTCCATCTGCTGCTGCTTTCAAGTTTTCTACTGTATTTCCGATATCTCCTCCATTTAGTAATTTGAACCACATTTTTGCATGTTCTTTTTCATTATCAGCTGTTTCTTGGAATATAGCTGCTATTTGTTCATATCCTTCTTTTTTTGCTTTACTAGCAAAATATGTATATTTATTTCTAGCTTGTGATTCTCCTGCAAATGCTGTCATTAAATTTTGTTCAGTTTTTGATCCTTTTAATTCCATATTATTACCTCCTATTTTTTCTTTCCTATGTAGCTTATCATATTTTAGTCAAAAATGCAATATTTATTTTATCATAATATGAATGTTTTCTACTTTTGCTTCCATTTCTCTAGAAATAATATTTTGAATTTGCGCAATCTGTTCCGTGCTTAATTCTTCCGCTTCAACTATAACACTTATACTTTCTACATTTACAAAAATAACACAATTACTAAAGCCTTTTGTTGAAATTAAGTTTTCACATATCATTATTGCATTTTTTTCTTTGTTTAAATCTGTTATCTCTTGAGTAACTATTGCTTTTTGTTCTTCTGACACATTTGAATTGTTTAACATTTCTTTGTAAGTTTCTAAAGTTTGTGAATACATTGTATCTCTTGACAATTTTGACTCTTGAAAATATCCATCTTTTGTTTCTACAACTTCCTCTTCTTCATCTTCTATAATCCCATTTTCTTCTTTTATTAATTCATTATTACTTACAAGAGTTGCATCTCCAAGATTTTCATCTTCTGTTGTATCATCATTATTTTGTTCCATGGCAACTGTTTCTATAGTTGGAACTTCATTTGATATATAATTCCAATAACCTGCTGTTACAAGCATTAGTGCTAAAATATAAATAATAGCAGAACTCTTTTTAATTTTCAAATTTTCACCCCCTTTTAATTTGTTCCCATTTCAAATACTTGAATTTTATGTACAGCTATTCCTGTAATAGCTTCTACCGCACTTACTATTGATGATTTAACATTTACATCTCCTGCTCCTTGAGCAGTTATTATAGCTCCTTCTATTACAGGCATTACAATTTTTTCTGTAATTGGTTTATTGCTTCCATCTTCATCTGTATATACAATTTCCTTTTTATTTTCTGTTTCTTTTACATCTTTGCTTCCTCCATCACCATCAGACTCTTTTGTTGTACTTTCAGAAATTGTTTCATTATACATAGCAACAACCGTACTACTCTCAGAATATTTTATTAGCACTTTTACTTTCCCAACTCCACTTATAGTAGATAATATTTCTTCTAACCTTTCTTCTAAATCATCTTCTTGATTGTTAGAAGTAGTTTGTGCAAGTACTTTAGATGAATCAACTGTATTAGTGTTTTCTTCTTTTTTATTTTCTGACCACATACTATTTATAATTAATACTGTTACTATTAGTATTATTATAAAGACAACAATATTCTCAAGTTGCTTTTTTTTATCTTTATTTTCTTCATTCCCTTTAAAAAAATCTTTTAACATATTTCCTCCTTGTCTCTCATAATTATTTTTTTATATTTATTTTATCTACTTCTATTTCAAATTCTGTTGCAATTTCTTCCTTTATTTCTGAAAAGTCCTCATCATTATTTGAATTTTTAACTTTCACAGTAATAGAATGAATTCCTGCATTTTTCTTTGTAGTATCTAGAATTGCGTCTATTTCACATTTTGATACCTCAAAACCTTTTTCTTGGAATTTTGATATCACAGTATTTTCTAATTCTTCTAAATATATTTTTTCAAGTTTTTTATCCATTGAAGATTGGTCTACTTCATATTGTGTTTGCGTTTGATAATTTTCTATATTATATTTTTCTATTGAAAAACTATCTTTATTTTTTATTATTGGAGAAATTATATTAAATAATACATATATTCCTAAAACCATTTGTATATATTTTTTATTTTTGTTTTGTGGCAAAATCAGTTCAATAACTGTTACAATAATAATTGCCAAAATTATCTGTTCTGCCCATGAACTCATAAAACTTATCATCTATACATCATCCCACTATTTGAAATTTTAACTACCATTGTTATTCCAATGATTAGTAATACTGATAAACTGCATAAAATTCCTAAAAGCAATTTAAAAGCTCCTCCCATTTCGTCTAAAAGTTTAACTATTTTTTCATCTGCAACAGGTTGAATAATCGCTGAAGCAACATTATAAATTATACTTAATATCCCTACTTTAATTATTGGCATAATACATATTCCTAATACTACTATTACACCTACAAATCCTACTGCATTTTTTAAGATTACTCCACATCCTAATACACTATCTACTACATCTCCTAATACTTTTCCAACAACAGGTATAATTGTAGATACTGCTGTTTTTGCTGTTTTTGCTGTTATTCCATCTATGCTACTACTTAATGTTCCCTCTAAAGATACCACTCCTACAAATATAGTTAATACAACACCTAAGAACCATACTACTCCTGATTTCATAACTTTTGATATTTTATCAACTTGTACTTTATTAGAAATTTTTGAAATTATAGAAAATACTATTATCAATAGCACAATTGGTATTAGTATGTCTGAAATAATATTTCCTATAAAATTACAAACAAATAATATTATTGGCTCTAATATTGTGCTTGTAGCTATATTTCCTGTATATATCATAAGTGTCAGTAGTAATGGTATCAGTACATTTATAAATCCAACTAAATCATTTACTGTATCTTTTACTATATTTAATATTTCTGTAAAATTTGACATTATTAGTGTAACTATTAATATATATTGAACAAAATAAATTATCTGTGATATATTTGTATTTTCTAAATTATCTGTTATTGATTTTAATATTCCATGAATTACTATTATGACTAAAATACTTATTAAAACTTTTATGTTTGAATTTACTTCTTTTCCTATTACTTTTAATATTGGACTATATATAGTTTTATTATCAACATTTCCTTGTATAGATTGATTTAAAATTTCTGTTAAATCGATTTCTTTAAAATCTTCACTCATGTATTCTTCTGATTTTTTTATAAAATCACTTATATTAAATTTTTCTTGTGTTGATTCCATTATTTCTTCTGTTTCTGCATATACTTTATTCTGTAGTAATAATATTATTAGGATAAATATTAGAATTATTTTTTTCATATTAATCCTTTCATATATATGTTTTATGGTAATATTTCAATTATTACTTCTAATAAACTTGAAATTATTGGAATAGACATTGTTACAATAATAACTTTGCTTCCAATTTCTATTTTTGATGCAATGGCTTTTTCTCCTGCATCTAAGCAAATGCTAACTGCAAATTCTGTTATAATTGCTATTCCTGTAATTTTTAATAATATTTCAAGAAATTGTTTGTTTATATATGTTTTATCAGATATAGATTTTAAAAGATTAATTATTCCTGAAAACTTTTCTAATGTCAAAAATAAAATTAAAATACCTGCTATTATAGAAATATATATTACATATTCTGGTCTATATTGTTTTAATATAATTGCAATTACTAATGCTATAAGTCCTATTCCAATAACTTTAATAATCTCATCCATATTTAATCTCATACCTTTCTACAAATTAAATAATGTTCTAACTGTTTGAAATAATGAACTTATTTCTTGTATTACCATAGATAGTACTATTACTAATCCTGCAAGTGTTGTCATCATAGCCTGATCCTCTCTGCCTGCTCTTACTAATACTTGGTGTAAAACAGCAACTAATATTCCTATTGCTGCAATTTTAAATAATAGATTTATATCCATATTATTATCCTTCCTTTTATTTCAGTTTTAAAATAGTATAATAACAAATATTAGTCCAACAGTTATACCTAATGTTTTATACATTTTTTTATTTTTCTTTTTATCTTCTTCTGCTTTTTCTATTTGTAAATCCAGAAAATTTTCAATTACTTCTATTTCACTAATCTGACCTTCTACATCAGTTTGTCCAAGTAACTTACCTAGTTTTTTTAATATTGTTTTATCTTCTTGATTTATACTAATATCAGCTTTTTGTATACAATTTTCCCATACTTCTCTAGTTGGAAAATATGATATTTGATTTGCCATTTGTCCAAAAATTCTTTCAACATTTGTTTCATTATTATTTGCTATCTGTTGAAAAATCTCTCCTAATGGCTCATATGTAAATTTAATTTTTGTTTTCATTATGTTTAATATATTTTTAAATTCTTTTAATTCTATAACTCTATTTTCATATGCTTTTGCTATAGACATTCCTATTGCTGTTGAGAGTACAAAAATACCTATTAGTAAAATATATTTAATTATTTGAATTACAAGCAAATACATTTAGCCTCACCTCGCCTTTTGGGATTTAATAAAATAATTTTTTCAAATATGTGTCTATCTAGTAATTTTGAAAGTTCTATATTTTTTTTAATTTGATTTATATCACTACCATGTGCTGTAAATATACCTTTTACTCCAGAGCACACGGCATAATCTATTGCTTTTATATCTTCTGCACTTCCTATTTCATCACAAGCAATTACATCTGGGCTCATAGATCTAACTAAAATTTTCATTGCTTCTGGCTTTGGCATATTGTCTATAACATCTGTTCTTATTCCAATGTCATTTTGAGGAATTCCCTTATACATAGCTGCAATTTCTCCTCTTTCATCAACAACTCCAACAGTTTTGCCTTTAAGTCCAATATCTGGAATTCCATTACTAATATTTCTTATAATATCTCTTAAAAATGTAGTTTTTCCACATCCTGGTGGTGAGACTATTAGTGTATTGTCTATATTTTTTGTTTTTTCATCTATTATTGATTTTATTATTGAATTACTACATCCTATTTTTTGTCTTGCTATTCTAAAATTTAAACTAGATATATAATTTAAGTTTATTACTCGTCCATTGTCTAAAACGGCACTTCCCACAATACCAACTCTATTACCTCCTTTTATTGTGATATACCCTTCACAAATTTGTCTTGTGTATGAATATACTGAATTCTCACATATTTTTTCAAATGTTTGTAAAATTTCCTGTTGTTTTACAATATGGTCTATTAATTCTAAATCTTGTCCTATTTTTAGAATTAGTGGCTTACTACTTCTTAATCTTATTTCCTCTATTTCTGGTTTTAGTTTTTTATTTAATAAAATAAATTGCTGTATTTTATCTTTTATCATAACTGGTAAATATTCTAATACTATTTCTAACATTTGGTCTCCTTGATATAATTTTAAGCTCTAAAAAAGAGCATATATTATATATATATGCTCCTTTTATTATTTTTAGAACTGATTTAATAGAATAATCCTAAGTTTTGATATATTGTGGCCATTAAATTTTGTAATTCTTCTTCTGTTGCATCATTTAAAATAATTGCATTATTATCATTTAATTCTTCTATTTCTAAAGTTTCATCAAAATTAATGCTATTATTATAATTAATCATTAACTCAGCATCTTCATCTAGGATTTTTATTTCATAATTTTCTACTATATTATTTGATGTTGATAAATTTTTATATCCAATTTTTAAATCTATTTCTGTTTCTTTATTATCTTCGTCATGTAATTTAATTGTTATGCTGTATGTTACATCTGTATCTTTTGAGTCTTTAGATACATTTAGCTCACCTAATAGTTCATTTTCTTCATATAGTTTTGCTTCTATTTGGTTATCTAATTTTTCTACTACTAAATTCATTGATGTTTTATTATCTTCAATAAATTCCATTTCTATTTTAACAGTCTTTTTATCTTTTAAAAATAGTTTTATTTGTAGATTATTTGTTTCTTTTGTTTCAATTTCTTTTAAATCTTCTATTATTTCATCAATTTCTAGTTGAACATCTTCTTTTTCATATATTCCACTTATTTTACTCAATAATAGTTCATCATTTCTTGCAGTTTCTAATATTTTTATTAATATTTCTATTAATCTTTGTTCTGGTATTTTTAATGTTAATATTGTTTGGTTTTCCATTTTTTCTTTAGCAAATAAAGATTCATCTAGATTCTCATATAATATTGTTAAATATGTTTCTTCTAATTTTTCTAATTCTTCAGCAGTAAATTCGTTTTTTGAAAATTCTATTTTATCTGGTATTTCTTCTGAGTCTAATCCTAACTTTTCAAATAATTGTTTCAAATTTTCATTTCTTACTGCAATGTATTTACTATGTAAAAATCCTGATTGTAAGCCTAAAGCATTGTCAGATACTTTTAACTTTACAGGTACTGTAAATGCTTGTGCAAAATTAATTGATATTTCTTGTTCTGCCATTTTTTTATCTATATTTGTTTTTCCTTCAAATGATATTTTACTATTATTTAGCATTTCTATATTTTGGTCTGATTCAAGTTCTTGACCTTGAGCTTGAAATGTTATTTCTCCTTGATTAGAAAATGGCACAGTTTGTTGTTTCTGCATATACTCTTCAATTTTTTCGTTTTCAAAACATTTCAACATCTCATCACTCATCATATATGAAAAGAATAATTGCTTTTCTGTTTTGAATGCATCTGTTTCAAAATATGCATATGCAACTCCTACACCTATTAAAAGTATTAAAGTTAAAATAAGTAATAAAATCTTTTTTTTCATTTTTATCCCTCCTATTTCATATATAAATTTTACTATAATATAAAAAAACTGTCAACTTTTATTATATTTTGACAGTTTTTATCATTATTTATATATTAATTTATTCTTCCCAGTTATGATATACATCCATTACATCATCTAGTTCTTCTAATCTTTCAATTAATCTTTCCATTTTTTCTTGAGCAGTTTCATCTAGTGCCACTGTTGTTGTTGGTACCATTTGAACTTCTGCTTCTAAAAATGTTAGTCCAGCTTCTTCTAATTTTTCTCTTACTGCTGTAAAATCAGATGGTTCTGTTGTGATTTCATATATTTCTTCTGAAGCCTCAAAATCTTCTGCTCCAGCATCTAATGCTAACATCATCAATTCTTCTTCATCCATAGTAGTAGTTTCTCTTTCTATTACTATAACTCCTTTTTTATTAAACATATATGATACACATCCTGTTGTTCCTAAGTTTCCACCTGCTTTATCAAATACATGTCTTACATCTGATGCTGTTCTATTTCTATTATCTGTGTTAGCATTTACTATTACAGCTACTCCGTTTGGTCCATATCCTTCATACACAACTTCTTCATAATTTGCTTGATTTCCTTCTCCTGATGCTTTTTTTATTGCATTGTTTATTGTATCATTTGGCATGTTAGCTGCTTTACATTTTGCTATAACATCTTTTAATTTTGAATTTCCTGCTGGGTCTGGTCCTCCTTGTTTTACTGCTATTAATAATTCTCTTCCTAATTTAGTAAATACTTTTCCTCTTGCTGCGTCTGCTTTTCCTTTCTTAGCTTGTATATTATGCCATTTGCTATGTCCTGACATGTTTTCACTCTCCTTTTATTTCTTTAAAATTTATTACTTATCCATTTTATCACATTTTTTCCTATTTGTGTAGTCTTTATAAATAATTTTTTCAAATTCTCTAATTAGTCTTTTAAATTGCACCATTTGTTTATTTCTGCACCTAAAAATATTACATAAAAACATGCATATGTCCACATCATAATTAACATTAAAGCCGTTAGGCTTCCATAAGTTATTGAAAAGCCTTTAAATATATTTAAGTAATTAGAAAACACAAATGATATTATAATAAGTGATATTGCACTAAAAAATGCTCCTGGTATTTGACTTTTTAATGTAAATTTATGTCCAGACATAAATTTATATAAAAATAAAAATATAATAAACACAATAAATATATATATTGTTTGTGTAAGTACTTTAGAAATTATTGTATAATTTTTAAAAAGTCCAAACTTATTTTGTATTGTATCAATTATGCTAGTTCCAAACACCAATATTACTAGTCCAATTGCTACTAATATTATAAATATGATTGTTTGCACAATAGATAATAGTCTTAAATATATCATAGGCTTTGTGTTATCACTTTTTCCTTTATAAACAAAATTTAGCCCTTTCATAAAGGCATATAAGCCTTTATGAGCTGAAAATAATGTGAATATTAGTGAAATAGAAATTGTTCCTAGTGATTTTGAATACACTTCTCTTATTATACCTAATACTATTTCACTCATATTAATAGGTACTATTTTTGATATTATATAAAATAACTGTTCTTGCTGTATATTAGTATATTGAATTAAAGTTAGTAACAATATTATAAACGGTATAAAAGACAATATTATATAATATGCACATTGTGCTGAGAATTCACTAACACGATCCTCTTTTATATTATTTAATATTGCTTTTATTGATATTTTTTTGTTTTTTAATTCCATAATAATGTCCTTAAATTTATTTTTCAAAGTTTATATTTAAGTTTTCAGGTATTCCCATAATTACAATTTCATTTTTACCAGTTCCATATGTTTGATTTCCTTCAATTTCTTCTCCGTTTATTGTCATATGCATTACTTCGTCTACTTCTATTTTATAATCATCTTTTTTTCCTGATAAATTTAAGTTTAATTCTTCCATACCTGGCTCTATATAGCTATTTCCTTGTAAATCGACATTTATATTTGCTTTACTTGTTCCTAGTCTTAAATGTAAATCATAAATTGTTCCAGATTGTATATTTATATCGCCATATCTAGCTTCTATTTCACACATTCCATCTGAATTTATTTTATTAATTTCTGTTTTTCCTTCTTTATTTCTGTATTCTAGCATCATTGTTTCTAAATTGTCTATTGAAACATCTCCATTTTCAATATCTATTCTTACTTCATCAAATCGAAAATCTTCTGGTACATATAGAATTACTTGACTTTCAACTTGTTCTTCATTTTCTGTGTTTTCTGTGTTTTCTTCATCTTTTTCTTCAACAGTTAAAGTCATTTCTTCTTGATTATAAGTTGTATTTATCCCTTTAATATTAAGCTTTAATTCATCTCCTGTTTTTATCATAAAATCTGAATCTTCCAAGCTTAAATCTAGCCTTCTTATAATACTTGCATCAAGGCTTATTTCTTGTTCTTTTGGTGATGATTTTTTATAATTATTAAATATGTTAATTATTAAAACAAGTACTAATATTGATATAATAATTACACCTATTGTTAAAACAAATTTTTGGGGTAGTTTTCTCTTTTTCTCTTTTTCTTTCATTCTTTTCGCTCTTGCCATTTTATAATTTCTCCTTTTTTAAAATCTTATTAATTTATTATATACCTCTATCGCAAAATTATCTGTCATTCCTGAAATATAGTAAATAATTGCTTTACAATAATCTTTTTCATTTTCTATATCAAATAAAGCTTCATTATGTTTGTTTTCTTTTCTCTTATAAGTCCAATAATCAGATAACCAATCTTTAAACCTTGTAAATACTTCTGGGTGTATTTGTTTCATTTTTTCTATTTTTTCTAAAGTTTTATTTCCATTATATGCACTTTTTAATGTATAATAAATTTCATTTAGTAAAATATTAAAATATCGTGTTGATGCACTTATCTTTGTTGCTTTATATATATTATTATAATTAAAACTTTTAATTTTATTTATTAATTCGAATGTTTTCTCTGAAAAACATAATCCTTTTTCTATTGTAGAATTTTCACATAAATCATTTATTAAGTAATTAATTATTACTGTATTATTTATTACTTGTTCTGATTGTAATATCTTATATAGTTCTTCTAGCTTTTTATCTAAAATTCCTAATGTAATGGCATCTTCTATATCTCTTCCTAAATACGAAATCTTATCAGCTATTTTTACTACACATGCTTCCCACGTATATGGTGAATATTGATTTGGCTTTGTGTAATCTTTTTTTAAATCTATATATTCTTCTCTTGGTTTTAAACTATTTTCATCTATTTCACCACAATGTGATATTATTCCATCTCGTACTGCATATGTTAAATTTAAGTTTTGCTCATTTTTATTAAAATCTTCTAGCAATTCAATCTTATCAACATAGTCTAATCCATTTTTTTCATGCCAAAATGGTTCATTAAATTCTCTTTTAGATATTTCTGATAATATTTTTTCACCTTCATGTCCGAATGGGCTGTGGCCTAAGTCATGAGCTATAGCTATAGCTTTTGTTAATTCTGTATTTAGCCCTAAATATTTTGCTATAGTATAACTTACAGATTCAACATGCATTACATGTTCTATTCTTGTGCATATGTGGTCATTTTCAGGTGAATAAAATACTTGTGTTTTATGTTTTAATCTTCTATATGCTGTACAATGTAATATTCTTGTATAATCTCGTTCAAATTCTGAACGTGCATCTTTTTCTCTTTTGTATATTGCCTTTTCTCTTCTTATCATATTTTCCCATTTAGGATTATTTTCATCAGCTATATAGTCTTTAAATTTATCCCTCATTTTTAAATATTATCCTTTCTTTTGTTTCAAACGTATTTTATCATATATTTTTTATAAACTCAATATTTACTTTATTTAAAATTTTAATTTTTATTGTTAGTATTTTTGTTTACTTTTTTGTGTTTTTATTATATCATACAAGAAATAAGTAAGGAGACGAAATTATGATAAAACTAATAGCAAGTGATTTAGATGGAACAATAATAGATAATAAGCATTCCATACCACAAGGTAATTTACAAGCAATTAACGATTTACAAAAAGCTAATATTCCATTTGTAATTTGTACTGGAAAAACTTATTCAGTAAGTAAAGAAATCTGTAAAAATCTTAATGCCAGTTTTGGAATTTTTGGAAATGGCAGTCAAATTATAGATCTTACTACTGGTAAAGAAATTGCTAGGCAGATACTCACTTTAAATGATTTAGAATTATGCTTTACTACAATAAAAAAACATAATTTACATGTACATGCTTATACAGAAAATAGCATTGTAACTACTAATTTAGAATATATGGATTTAAGAAATTCCATTCTTTTCCCTAATCAAATTAAATTTGAAATTGTTGATTCTGTTTTAGATTACATAAAAAAACAAAATTGTACTGTTTTTAAATTAATTGTTTCATCTAGTTCTAATCTTTCACCCATAAAAGAAGAATTAATGTCAACAACAAATTTAACAGTTACACATATTACGAAAACAGGTAAATATAAAGATAAAATAATTGATAAAGAGTATGAATATCTAGATATTTCTCCTTTAAATGTTACTAAGGGTAAAGCTTTAGAAATATTAAGTCAATATCTTGAATTAAGTAAAGAAGATATATTATCTATTGGAGATAATATAAATGATATAGATATGTTTCATTCATCTGGAATAGGTGTTGCAGTTAATAATGCATATGATGAAGTAAAACAAGTTGCTAATTATGTAACCAGTAATTCTGCTGAAGATGCTGGTTTTGCAGAAGTAATTTATAAGTTCATTCCTTTTAATACTTAATAGAAAAGTCGAGCTATAAATGAAGCCCGACTTTTTCATTTTCTTTATGTTTTAATTAAATAATGTTTTTATTTTTTTTATTAAATAATGACTTCCTCCAAGATCTCTACCATCTTCAACCATACTTATTACTAATAATTGTTCTCCAGAACTATCAGCAGTAAAACAATCAAACCATCCTAAAATATCAGCTTCATCATCTTTTGAGCCTTTTAATTCTGCAGTTCCAGTTTTTCCTGCAATTGTTCTTCCAGAAACTTTCATATCTGTAGCAGTTCCTTTTTCTACTACTTGTATTAAATCTTCTTTAATAATATTAGCAGATTCAGCAGAAAAAGCATTTTCTACTAAATATTCAGTTTCATTATTTTCTTTAATTTCTAAATATGGTTTTACCATATTTCCTTCATTTGCAAAAGCAGAGTAAATTGAAGCCATATGTATTGGATTTACAAGAATTTCTCCTTGACCATATCCACTATCTGCAAGTAATTTTTCATTAGCTATATCTCCACTATTTGAATATTGTGATTTAGCTAAAGACAATGTGAAGTCAATATTTTCTCCAAATTTTATTTTTTTAAGTTCATTTATAAAATTATCTTTTCCTATTTGTAAAGTCGCTTGGGCAAAATATATGTTATCTGAATATATTAAAGCATTTTGTAAATTCTTTGGTCCACTATATGCTGTAAGTGTTGTTATATCATATTCTCCCCAATTTGCTTTTTTCCAACTTAATCCACTATATGAAAATGTATCTTCTGTGCTTAATGAATTTGTTGTTAATCCTATTGCACCAGTTATTGGCTTAAATGTTGAACCTGGGCAATAACTTTGTAAATATCTTGCAAGCATTGGGTTTGCCTCATTATCTTTTATTGAGTTCCATTTTTCTGTACTCATTCCTAATGTAAAATCACTTGGATCATATGATGGTGTACTAACAAGTGCTAATAGTGCTCCTGTTTTTGGATGCATTACTACAAAAAATCCTTCATCATTTTTTAATTCATTATATAAATTTTGTTGTATATTTGCATCTATTGTAAGTTGTATATTTTCTCCATCTTGGACTTCAATTTCAGCAATGTCAGTTTTTCTATTTCCATCTTTATCTTCTATGTAAATTTCTATACCATCTTTTCCTTTAAGTCTTTCTTCATATATTTTTTCTAATCCTGTTTTTCCTATAATGCTATTGCTATTATAACCTTTATCTTTGTTTTCTTCTAGTTCTTCTGCTGTTATATTTTGAACATATCCAATTAAATGTGCTGAAGCTTCTCCTAATGGATATACTCTAGATTTTACAGTTGTAATTTTTACTCCTGCTATTTGAAGTAATTGTTGTTTTAATTCTGTCTCATCTTTTGAAACTTCTTTTATTGGCACAAAAGAATCATCTTTTACCCAACTTGCTGATAATTTTTTATTTACTGCCTCTGCTGTTGTTTCCAATAATTGAGCAATTTTTTCAATATCTGTTTCTTTATTTTCTCCTAATTTACCAGGTACTATACCAACAGATGATACTTCTCCTTCTCCTGCTAACATTACTCCATTTTTATCTGTTATTGTTCCCCTTTCAGCTGTTATTGTTTTTATTCTTACTTTATCTGTACTGTTTAATTGAGGAAATATTAAATTAGAACTCCAGTTTATTAGATAGCCTTTTTCCTTATCTTTTGTAAGTCTTACCGTATTTGTAAAACTTACGTTTCCAGCTTCTGTTTCCATTTCTAGATTATAATCTATTGCTTTAGTAGTAGAGTTTTCATCTTCTATTAAAACAGTTTCTGATTTCATATTTGACATGCTTATTCCTTCATAAATATTTTGGTTTCTTTCTATGAAATCTTCTTGTGATATTTGAGCTTTTGAATCTTCTGTTAGCATTTCGTACATTTTTTCATATTTTTGTTCATTTATAAGTGATATATATTTTTGCCATATATCTTCTGGATTTGTTTGAGGTCTATTCATTATAAAAACAATCCCAATTCCTAAAGCTACTGCTATTATAACTGTTACAATTATTCCAATAATAACTTTTTTACTCATATTAATTTCCCCTTTTCAATTACTATATTTTTTTGTTTTAAATATTCTTTCATCCATTTTATTCTTTCTTCATGCAGTTTATTTCCAAACTCAATACCAGGATTTAATCCATACTTATTTTGAATATATTCTCCATTAATTTCATTTAAGCATTTTTTTCCTATATTTTCAAAGTTAATATCTTCTTTATTGTTTGGTCTTCCTCCACTAGTTTTATCACAAATTACAATAATTTGCAAGCCGTCCAAACCTAAAAGAGATTTACTTACTCTCTCAATGAATTCCACTTTAGTTGATGGTTTCATTTTATTAAATATTCCACCTCTCATATGCTCTCTGCAAGCTGTTTTTCCGCATTTTAACCAATTATTTGGCACTTTTATATTATTCCCAAATTTTTTTACTAATTCTACTCCTGAAATTTCATGGCCATAATGATGTGGATATTCTTCTTTTGGTGTTATACCTTTTCCTAAATCATGTACTAAAGCAGAGAATCTTATTTCTAGTTTTTTATTTTCTTCTAAGTTTTTTGTTAAATCTGCTGACATGTTCAAAACTAACATTGTATGATTATATGCATCACCTTCTGGATGATATTTTATTGGTTGTTCTACACCTATTAAGTCATTAATTTCTTTAAAATGAATATCTAAAACATTTGCTTTTCTTAATACTTCAAAAAATATTGATGGCTTTTCTGTGTTTAGTGCTTTACGAAGTTCTACAAATACTCTTTCTTTAGATAAACTGCTTAGTTCACTTTTTAACTCTTGCATTTGTTTTATTGTTTTTTCTTCTACTTTGAATCCTAATTGTGTAGCAAATCTTGCTGTTCTATATACTCTTAATGGATCTTCTTTGAAATGTTCTGTAGTAGCTCTTATAATTTTATTTTTTAAGTCTTCTCTCCCATTAAATGGATCTATTATTTCCCCTGTTAATACATCTTTTGCTATTGAATTTATTGTTATATCTCTACGCGCTAAATCTTGTTCTATTGTAATTTGAGGATTTGTATTTATTTCAAATTCTTTATGACCAGTGCCTTGCTTTAATTCTGTTCTTGCCATTGCAAATTCTTGTTTTTCTAACTCAAATACTGCAAATGATTTTCCACGTATATGTGCTTCTGGAAACAATTTCTGAAATTCATTAGCAGTTATTCCTGTTACACAGTAGTCTTTATCATGTGTTTCTTTTCCTAATAATTCATCTCTTACTGCTCCTCCTACTAAGTATAAGTTTCCTCCAGCTTGTTTTATTTTATTTGCTATTAGCTTTATATCTTGCATGTAGCCTCCTATACATCTTTTAATTTAATTTCTTTTTCTATGTTTAATTTTCCTGCTCTTGTAATACTAGTATATCCATATTTTTGTTTTAAATCATCTATTACCTTATCTATTTTTTCTTGTTTTTCATTATCTGCTTGATTAAAAAGCGATAATTGGATTTCATCTTTTTCTACTAAATTATCTACTCTCATTCCTATTAATCTTATTGGTATTCCATCTATAAACATTTCATGTAAAAGTTTTTTTGCTTCTACATATATTTCTTTTGTGCTTGAAGTTGCTCTTAATAATTTTCTTTGATGTGATTTGTCCTCAAAGTCTTTTGTTCTTAACTGTACATTTACTACATTTGCTAACAAATTATATTTTCTTAATCTGTATGTTACTTGTTCTGTTAGTGTTAATAATACTTCTTCTAATTTTGATATATCATTTACATCTACTGGTAATGTTGTAGAATTTCCAATTCCTTTTGGCTTTTCATGTTTATACTGTACTTCAGAATTATCTATTCCATTTGCATATTCCCACATCATTAAACCATGTTTTCCAAATTTTTTTATTATTATTTGTTTGTCTGTTTTTGCTAATTGTCCTATTGTTTTTATTCTCATGTTATACAATTTAGGAATAGTTTTTCTTCCTAACATAAATAATTCAGATACAGGTAATGGCCACATTTTTGTTTCTATTTCTTCTTCAAATAAAGTGTGAACTCTATCTGGTTTTGTAAAGTCTGATGCCATTTTGGCTAATAATTTGTTATGTGCTACTCCTATGTTTACAGTAAATCCTAATTCTTGTTTTACTCTTTTATTTATTTCATATGCTATTTCTAATAATGATTTTCCTTGTAAATAATTAGTCATGTCTAAAAAACATTCATCTATACTAAATCTTTCTATTTTATCTGTATATTGTAATAATAATTGATATAGTTTATTTGAACTTTGTTTATATAAATTATAATTCATAGGATATACTTTTAGCTTAGGGCATTTTATTCTTGCTTGATATAGAGTTTCTCCTGTTGATATTCCAAATATTTTTGCTTTTGGACTTTTGGCTAATACTATTCCTGACCTTCTGCTTTCATCTCCTCCTATGACTGAAGGTATTTCTCGTATGTCTATTGTATTTCCTTTTTTTAGCATGTCTACTGCTGTCCAACTTAAGAATGCATTGTTTACATCTACATGTAATATTTGTCTTTCCATAATATCACCCACTTTTATTATAATATATCAAACAGTTGTTCTTTTGTCAAGAACTATTTTTATGTTTTATTAATTTTTTAGCTACCTTGATTTTAATTCAATAAGCTATAATAAAAGAGCTTACCATTTCTGATAAACTCTATATTTTATTCTGTTATTTGTCCATATTCCGCATCGCCACTAATCATATTATCTTCCAAAGAAGTTGTCCAATCTGCTTCTGAGCCATTTTTTGATATTTCCAAATCTTCTACTGAGACATCAGACCATAGATATACTACAGGGCGAACTGCACACCAGTACACATAAGAGCCGCCATCCGAATGGAACAAGTCGTAGCCAGTAACAGCAGCACCATAGTAAACAGCACCTGGTCCGAAGCCGCAACGCGAAGAACCGTCCATGATGACACCTGGAGAAGCAAGCCAATATGATTTTGCATATTTATCACTTTCTGTTGTTCCTTTAAATAATATCTCAAATAATTTACTATTTTGTTCTACTACACTTGGATCTTCATATGCGAACATAAATGCTGTTCCATCTACGGTATCTCCTGCTTTTCTTGTAGGTAATAAATTATATTTTTCAACTGCTGAATATTTTTCTTTTAAATAATTTTCTGGTGCATAATCCATATTATAACTACTTGTACCTAATTTGTATGTATATGTTTGTCCAAAAAAGCCTTGATATGAAGATATTTCTGTTCTTCCTGAGTCTGTTGTTTTATACATCTTATTATTTTCTTTATCAAGTGTTAAATCTAATACTGTCATTATATCTTCTATTCTCATACTTTGTGTTTTTTCTGCTAAATTACTATCATATATACTACTAATTCTATCTAATATATTGTCACCTACTACTATTTCATCATTTGTATTATACCAACTTTCTGCTCCACCTAAAGCTAGATATGGTCCTGTTTCATCTCCATCTTCTACTTTTTTTATTGGACTTCCTGTTGTTATTATTAGTTGTGTTTCATCTTCACTTAATCCTAATACTCTCCATGTTGTATTTGTGTCTACTTGATATGTTTGTGTTTTTGTATATCCTGTTTCTTCTGCTGTTACTTGGGTACTTGCTGATTGATTATATAATTTATCATTATAATTTGTTATATAATCTCCTACTTCTATTTCTCCATCTTTAAATGCTTGTACTAATGTTTTTGCTTCATTTGTATCTGGTTGTCCTATAGTAGTTCCTTCTTCTCCTGGTTGTACTGGGGTTGCTTCTATTGTTGCTATTATTTTTGATGTTTCATCATTTGTTATTAGAGTTTTTATTAATTCTACTGTTACTACTACTGTTGTTTCTTCTCCTGCTCTTAAACTATCTTGTCCTAGTTCTGGTGTTATTTTAAAATATTCTTCATTATTGCTTTTAATATCAACTTCTATATCTGCTGATAAGTCATCACTAAAGTTCTTTACTTTATATGTTGCTGTAACTGCATCTCCTTTTGCTGATAACCCATGCACATCTATTGTTGCTGTTATATCTCCTGTTACTTCTGCTTCTACTTTACTTGGGTCTGAAACCTCTGTTTCTTCTAAGAATTTTACTTTAAAATTTGCTTGGTCTGGTGTTGCTGTTGTATTTCCTGTTATATTTAACTGGGTACTTGTTATTGCTGCAAACCCTACTCCTAACGCCATTACTACTGCTAATATTGCTATTAATAAGACTGTACTCCTTTTTACCATTTTTTTATCCTCCTATTTCTTCTTTGTAGTATAACTTTTTTTCTTTTTTATACTATCATCTTTTGGAATACCTTTCAATACTTAAAAGTATCGATATATATATATATATATATATATATACAGCCTCAAGGCTTTCAAAGTTTTATTACATTTTTATTACATTTTTGTTACGTTAATTTAATATTTATTTTTTTGTGCAAATTTTTTTCCAAAAAAATAACACCTATCTTTTAGATAAGTGTTACTTTCATAACTTTGCATATTTAATTATTTAGCATAATCTACAACTCTTGTTTCTCTAATAATATTAACTTTAATTTGTCCTGGATAATCCATTTCATCTTCAATTCTCTTAGAAACATCTCTAGCAAGTAGTGTCATCTTGTCATCTGTAATCTTATCTGGTTTTACAAGAATTCTAACTTCACGACCTGCTTGTATAGCAAATGATTTTTCAACACCTTCAAATGAATCTGCTATAGATTCTAAGTTTTCTAGTCTTTTTATGTATGCTTCTAAAGTTTCTCTTCTTGCTCCTGGTCTAGATGCTGATATTGCATCAGCTGCTTGTACTAATACAGCTTCTAATGTTTGTGGTTCAACATCTCCATGGTGTGCTTCTACTGCATTTATTACAAGTGGATTTTCTTTGAATTTTTTCAATATATCTACACCTATTTCAACATGTGTTCCTTCCATATCATGGTCAAGTGCTTTTCCAATATCATGTAATAATCCAGCTCTACGTGCTAACTTTGGATCTAGTCCTAATTCTTCTGCCATTATTCTTGCTAAGTTTGAAACTTCAATAGAATGATTTAATACATTTTGACCATAACTTGTTCTATATTTTAATTTTCCAATTAATTTTATAAGTTCTGGATTTAAACCTATTACTCCTGTTTCTAAGGCAGCTCTTTCACCTTCTGATTTAATAGTTTCAAGCAATTCTTCTTTTGCTTTTTCTACCATTTCTTCTATCTTAGCAGGATGAATTCTTCCATCATCAATTAATTTTTCAAGAGCTATTCTTGCAACTTCTCTTCTTAATGGATCAAAACCTGATAAAATGACTGCTTCAGGTGTATCATCTATTATTAAGTCTATTCCTGTTAATGTTTCAAGTGCTTTAATATTTCTACCTTCTCTACCAATTATTCTTCCTTTAATATCATCTGATGGAAGTGGTACTATTGAAACTGTAGTTTCTGCAGAATGGTCAGCTGCGCATTTTTGTATTGCATAACTTATTGTTTCTCTTGCATTTTTTGTTGCTTCTTCTTTGGCCTTTTGTTCTAGTTCTCTAATCAAAGTTGCTTTTTCAGTTGTTATTTCTTGCTCAACTTTTTGTAATAGTTGCACTTTTGCTTCTTCTTTGCTTAGATTTGCTGTTTTTTGAAGAACTTCTAATTGTTTGTTTTTTATTTCTTCAATTTCATTTTCTTTTTCTTTTAGACTTTGTTCTTCATATTCTAGTTGTTTTTCCTTTTTCTCAAAATTATCTGCTCTTTTTTCTAAATTTTCTTCTTTTTGGATAATTCTGCTTTCTTGTTTTTGAATTTCGCCTCTTCTTTCTTTAATCTCTTGATCTAATTCATTTCTAGCATTCATTATTTCTTCTTTAGCTTTAAAAATTTCTTCTTTTTTCAAATTTTCTGCATCTATTTTTGCTAGTTCTACTAATCTTTTTGCTTCTTTTTCTGCCCCTTCGATTTTAGATTCAGCAATTTTCTTTCTTATTACCATACCAAGTATGATTCCTATTGCTAATGAGATTAAGATAGTGGCGATTGTGATTATTGTTTCCATAATCATACACCTCTTTCTTATTTAATTTTCAATGTTCGAATAAATATATTATATTTTGTTCTTATTTTTATATATATTTTTTCAACCTATTATATTGTATAATTATTATTGTAAACTGTCAAGTGCTTTATTAATTTTTTTTAAGAGGTGCATTGGATTACAATTTTTAATTCTTGTCTTTTATCTTAAAAACATTATTTTCATTTATTTCTTTTTGCAAATTTTCTAATTCCTTTATCCCTTTATTATTTTCTAAAACTTTCATTTGTCTTCTTGCTGATTCATTTAATTTTATTAATCTTTCACTTTGTGATATTCCTGTATTTATTAATTCTGCATTTATATTCTCTAAATTACTTAAAATAACCAAATGCAGTAAATCAGTATAGTCTCTTATATTACCTTTTTCAGCTAAATTAGGATTTTGTGTTCTCCATTGTTTAGCAGTCATTCCAAATAATGCAACATTTAATACATCTGCTTCTTCTGAATAAATGTATCTCTTTTGTTCTTCTGTCAAAACTGGAACTATATTCGTTTTTATAGCATCTGTATGTACTAAATAATTCACCTTTGATAGTATCCTATTCGCGTTCCATTCAATTTTATATTGATATGCTTCATTTTTCTTTAATCTTTCAAATTCTTGAATTAAATACAATTTAAATTCTGGGGATAACCAACTCGCAAATTCAAATGCTATATCACTATGTGCAAAAGTCCCTCCTTTATTTCCAGATTTTGATATAATACCAATAGCATTTGTTTCTTTTATCCATTTTTGTGGTGACATATAAAAACTATTCTTCCCAGCTTCATTTTCAAAGGTCTCGAATTTGTGACCTTTAAAATTTTCATTATTAAGTTTTTCCCACAACCCTAAATATGCAATTACATCTTTATTTCTCATCCATGCTTGCACTGGTATTTTAGGTTCATCCGGATTAGCATATCTTGCCAAATCAGTTAATGAAATGTATTCATTGTTATTTGTTCTAATTACACTAACTTTATTTTTTTCGACATATATTTCTGTGTTTATAATATTATTTTCCATTTATATTTCCTTTCTTTTTGTTATATATTCTTTAGTTTCATCATTTTGTTATCAAAATTACTTATCATCTTTGCATACGCGATTAATTCATTTGAAGCTTTTTTGCTTATATCATTTTCATTTTTATACTTAACCTTATGTTCAAAATTTGCCCAAAAGTCCATAGCAAGAGTCCTTATTTGTATTTCACATTTAACATATACTACTTTTTGTGATAATTTAACTGGAACTTCAACTACTAAATGATAGCTTGAATATCCACTTTCTTTAGGGTGTGTTACATAATCCTTTTCTTTAAGTATATGTATGTCTTGCATTTGTTTTATTAAATCTTTTATAAAAAATATATCGTCTTTTAAAGTACATATAATTCTTATACCTGCAATATCATTTATTTTTTCAATAAGATTTATATATGTTTTTTCATATTTCTTTTTTTCCATCTTTTTTATTATGCTTTTAGGCTCTTTTATTCTAGTAACTATATTATCAATCAAATCATAATTATACATTATTTTAAATTCATCTTTTATAATGTTCATTTGTGTTTCTAATTGATTTAATGCTGATTTATAAAAAAACATAAGTTTTTCAAAAGGTTCTTCTTTCACATCTAATTTTTGTTCTTTGTTCTCTAAGAAATTTTCTATTATAATTAAATCATTTTCTCTCATATAAAATTTCCTTTCCAATTTTTCTTTATTTTATATGTCATTTGTTATGAAAATATTCTTTCTGTGTGTTTTTTGTGTGAATTAAAAAGTTTTGTTGAAAATTATAAATATTGTTGATATAATGAATTAAAATATTTAAAGGAGGTATTTTTATGTCTACACCACATAATGAAGCTAAATTAGGAGAAATTGCAAAAACAGTTATTATGCCAGGAGATCCACTCCGTGCAAAATATATTGCTGAAAATTTTTTAGATAATTATAAATTAGTTAACTCAGTTAGAGGCATATACACATATACTGGAACTTACAAAGGAAAAGAAGTTACAGTTATGGCATCAGGAATGGGTATGCCTAGTATGGGAATTTATTGTTATGAATTATATAAATTTTATGAAGTTGAAAATATTATTCGTATTGGTTCATGTGGTTCATATTCACCTGAATTAAAGTTATTTGATATTATTCTTGCTGAAAATGTATTTTCTGAAAGTAATTTTGCATTAACACTAAATAATGAGGATTGTCATATAATTTCAGCTAATAATGAGTTAAATAATATTATTAAAAATACTGCTAATGAAAATAATGTTAAAATTCACTTAGGAAATACTGTTTGTACTGATTGTTTTGATGTTTATATGACAGATGTAAATAAGTTTTTAGATAGAGTTCCTAAAGATTTTAACCCTATTTCCGCTGAAATGGAAGCTTTTGCTTTGTTTTATGTTTCTAAATTATTAAATAAGAAATCATCATGTTTGATGAGTGTTGTAGATTCTAAATACATTAAAGATATTGCCACTCCTGAAGAACGTGAAACTGGTTTAAATAATATGATAAAATTGGCTCTTGATAGCAGTTTAAAAATGTAGTTTTCATAGCAAAAACAGAAATAAGTTTATATATTTTTATTTCTGCTTTTGCTATTTTTTTACATCTTATCTGGCATGTCTATTCCTAGTAATTCTGCTCCTGTTTTAAGAACTTTACCAACAGCAAAAGTTAAATAAACACGTGCATTTTTTATATCTTCATTTTCTACAATAATTTTGTTTTCATTGTAAAAATTACTATAAGCTTTTGCAAGATCTATCAAATATCTTGATAAAATAGAAGGTTCATTTTTATCTGTAACTTGAATTAAAGTATCTCTAAAATTGTAAATCAATTTTAAAACTTTAGTAGAAGCATCATCTGTTAAATATTCGATTTTTATATTTTGAATATCAGGTGTTCCTCCTGCTTTTTCTAATACACTTTTTGTACGAACATAAGTATATTGAATATATGGACCTGTTTCACCTTGAAAATTTAAAATAGCATCCCAATCAAATATTTCATCTTTTATTCGGCTATTAGCTAAATCATTAAATATTACTGCTCCAATCCCTACTTTTTTTGCAATTTCTTCTTTATTTTCTATGTCTGGATTCTTTTCTTCAATGATTTTTTGAGCTCTTAATATTGATTCTTTTAATAAATCTTCAAGTTTTATCATGTTTCCTTCTCTTGTTGACATTTTTCCTGTTTTTAATAATACCATTCCAAATGATACATGTTCTAATCCTTTTGTATATTTTTCATCTAATCCTAGAAGTTTGGCTGTTTCAAAAACTTGTTTAAAATGTAATGTTTGTTCATATGATGTAACATATAATGCTTTATCAAAGTTATATGTACGTGCTCTATACATAATAGCAGCTAAATCTCTTGTTGCATATGTAGATGAACCATTTGTTTTTATTATAATACAAGGAGCCATTCCTTTGTCCTCTAATTTTACTACTCTTGCTCCTTCTGATTCTTCTAGTTTGCCACTTTTTTCTAATAGTTCTACTATTTCGTTCATTTTATCAGAGTAAAATGATTCACCATTCCAAGAGTCAAATTTTGTTCCTAACAAATCATATACTTTTTGGAACTCCTTTAAACTTACATCTTTGAATTTGTTCCAAAGTTGTACACAATATTCATCTCCATCTTCTAATTTTTTAAAATTATTTCTACACTCTTCTAGTATAATTTCATCATCTTTGCAAGCTTGATTTATTCTAATATATATTTTGGTTAATTCATCTATAGGGTTTTCTTCTATATTATATTCATTTCCCCATCTTTTATATCCTTCAATTAGTTTTCCAAATTGAGTTCCATAATCTCCCAAATGGTTTATTCCTGTAACATTGTAGCCCAAATATTTGTATACATTGTATAAAGCTCCTCCTATTACAGTTGAGCGCAAATGTCCAATATGAAATGGCTTTGCTATATTAGGTGCTGAATAATCTATTACTATGTTTTTGTTATTACCAATATCAGATTTTCCATATAATTTATTATCAGAGAATTCTTGTATTACTTGTAAAGCAAGTGCTTCTTTTTTTATAAAAAAGTTTAAATATCCTCCAGCTACTTCTACCTTTTCTATTATATCAGTATTGAATTCTATTTTAGATTTAATTTCTTCTGCTATTACCATTGGAGATTTTTTTAATATTTTGGCTAGTCTAAAACATGGATATGCATAATCTCCATTATTCTCTCCCCTAGGGTTTTCTATAAAATTTTGTATTTCGCTTGTTTCTTCATTTAAAACTTTTCCTATTGATTCTGCTATATATTTTTTAAAATCTATCATATTCCATCTCTTTCTAAAAATCAATTTAGAGGAGAATTTTTGCAATTCTCCTTCTATTTTATTTATGTTTGTGGTTTACTTTGTCCTCCACTTGTTTCATTTTTATTTGGTTTTGTTGTTGTGTTACCACCTGTTGTATTGTTTCCAGTTGTATTTCCACCTGTTGTATTATTTCCTGTTGTGTTACCGCCTGTTGTATTATTTCCTGTTGTATTTCCTCCTGTAGTATTTCCACCTGTTGTATTTCCTCCACTTGTATTTTCTTCATCTTTATCATCTGGGTCCTCTGGCTCATCTGGTTCTTCTGGTTCTACTACTTCAACTTTTTTGTGTATTGTACAATATTCTGTTGGAGCAGTTGTTAAGGTTGATTTAAGACTTGGTGTATTCCACAGTTCTAATCTTTCTTTTTCCGGCAAATATCCTGTACTCTTAACCTGTGTTTTTTCTGCAGGACAAAATTCATTTGCTAATTTTCCTGATTCTGTACATATTGTATATTGATTTGTATGTGCATCACAAGTATTTGGTAAGTGACCTTTTATGAAAATTTCTGTATAAGTATTTGTACATTTATCTGTTGCAAGTAATCCACTTGTTCTACATACTTTTGCATGTACAATATTTTCTGGTTCTTCAAATGTTGAGCCTTCCAAATCTTTATGGAATTCTTTCATTATTGTTGCAAATATTAATCCAGATGATCTGCTACTTGAAGTTCTTACTCTTTCTGGTGTGTCATATCCATACCAAACAGCACATGCATAATAATTTGTAAATCCACATAGCCATCTATCTTTAACTTCATTTGTTGTTCCTGTTTTAGCAGCAACATCCATTCCTTTTATAGCACAGTATGATGCTGTTCCGCCTGAATCTTTTACTACTGAAGTTAACAAATCTTTTACAATATATGCTGTTTGAACTGAACAAACTCTTTCTGTTTTTTGGTTTGGCTCTAATATTACTTTTCCATCAGAGTCTTCTACTTTAGTATAGAAAGTTGGTTCTATATAAACTCCATCATTTGCAATCATTGCATATGCTGCAGCCATTTCTAAAGGACTTACACCATTATATAATCCTCCAATTGCTAGTGGTAATGTTGAATCTCCTTCATCATCAAGTGTTGAAAATCCCATCTTTCTTAGATATTCTAAAGATTTTCCAGTTCCTAATTCTGCCATTACTTTAATGAAAGGTATATTCTGTGAAGTTGTTAATGCACTTCTAATTGATCTATATGGATTACTTATTGGTGAAAATCTATTATAATTTTGTGGGTCATAATCTCCTCCAAAAATTGTATACATATCTGCATATAGAGTTGCTGGTGTTATTATTCCTTCTTCAATTCCTGGTATGACATCTGCTAATGGTTTAAACGCTGAACCTGTTTGTCTTTGAGATAAAGCTCTGTTCAAACCTCTAGATGTTGTTTTTTCTCCAAGTTGGCCTACACATCCTACAACATATCCTGTTGAAGGTTGTATAACTGCAACACCAGTTTGTGTGGTTTTTGGTGTTCCATCTTCATTATAATTTTCTTTTGATTTTTCTATATATTTTTCTTTTTTAACTTCTTCTTCTATTATTGTTTGCATTGATGCTACTTGTGTTGAGTATATTTTTAATCCACCACTATATAAATAAGTTGTTGCAGCATCTTTTGATATTTGCTTTTCTTCCATAATTTGGTTTATTAATTGTGTTATTAATGCATCTGTATGTGCTGAATATACATTTCCTTTTGCTCCATTTTCAAATTGAAATCCAGCTTCTACCTCTGCTACTGCTGCATCATATTCTTCTTGATTTATATATCCTTGGTCTTTCATTTGATATAATACTGTTTTTGTTCTTTTAGCAATTTTTTCTGTTACATCATTTCCATTATATGGGTTATAGCTATTTGGTGAATGATTTATTCCTGCTAAAAATGCACATTGTGCTATACTTAAATCTTTTGATGATTTGTTGAAATAATATTCTGCTCCAATTTCTACTCCTCTGTTTTCTTTTCCACCAACAAATATCAAATTCAAATATAATTCAAGTATTTGGTCTTTAGATAACTCATTTTCTAGTTGGTAAGCCCTATACCATTCTTTTAATTTTCTAGTAATTCCGCCAAGTCCTGTGCTATCTTTTTCTTGGGTTATGTTTTTTACTACTTGTTGAGTTATTGTACTTCCTCCACCAGCTGTTGATTTTCCACCATTGGTTATAAATGAGAATATTGCTACTGCTGTTCTTTTTAAGTCTACACCATGATGTGTTTGGAATCTTTCATCTTCAATTGCTATATATGCTTTTGGTAGATATGGCGACATTTCTTCAAGTGTTACTATTTTTCTGTTTTCATCTCCACTTAATTCTGCTAATACATTTCCTTCAGAATCCACTATAATTGAATTTTCATCTAGTACTAATTCACTTAAGTCTATGTTTATGTCATCACCCCATAATCCAAATATAAGTCCTCCTAATACACCTGCTGCTACTACAAATACTAGTATTAATGTTATTATAATTATTTTTAGTGCAATTGCTAATTTAGGATGTTTATATTTGAATTTCATTTTAACATCTTTTTTTCTTATTAGAGAATTATTGCTTGTTTTTTGTTCTCCCTTTTCTTTACTTTTTATTTTTATTTTTGCTTTATTGTTTACTTTATTAGTTGTCTTACTTGTACTATTTTTTTTCTTTTTCATTTTTTACCCCCTATTTGTTATGGATAATATCAACTAATATTATAATACATTTACCTAAAAAAGGAAAGCTTTTTAAGAAAATCTTTCGATTTTTCCATTTATACCATAAAGTTCTTTTATTAATACTTTATTTTTCCTTATTTTATTACAAATACTTTCAAAGTTTTCTTTTGAATATATAGAAGCTTCAAACAAATCTTTGACTCTAAAATTTTGTATATTTTCTCTCCAAATGTTTTCTTCTCTACCAACATTAATTTCGTAATCATTAACATTTATTCCATTAAATCTTTTTGATTCTATTTTAATATTTCCTTCTAAGTTAACTATAACTGCATTTTCATTTATTCTATATTTATTGATTAGTTCTTTGTTAAAATCAATATTTAGTATAAGCTGTGGCTTTAATAGACTTTTCTTTTTATTATTTGAAATTGTAATCAATATTCCATATTCTTCATAAATATTTTTTTCAATATTTTGTAATTTTTCTATATGATTTGTAACTACTGTTATTCTTTTATATTGTTGAGCAAGAATTTTAATTATTGCTATATTCAAATCTGTTATTTGATTTACAGTTATAGCTATTTCTGTTTCTTCTTTTTTTATACCTTTTTGTATTACTATATAGTCTAAAATACTTATTGCTAAATATTTTTCTAACCACCTACCATCAAATATTTTTATATCATTCGAATTTAAAGCATTTATTAGTTCTATGTTTTCAAATAATTCTCTACTTAATATTACATTTGATACTTCATATTTTTGTAATTTTTTTATAATCTTTGTAATTTCTTTTGTTTTTTTCCTGTCTAAATATATTTTGCAATTTTCTTGTTCTATTTTTATTTTGGGCATAAACCAAATAGGCTTATCCATTTTTTCAATAAATAAAGTTTTCATTTTTAACACCTCAATGGATTTTATGCTACTTTATTTTTTTTATTCCAAAATAAAACTAGGCCTTATATAAAGGTCTAGTTTTGTTCTTATTTTTCTAATTCTTCTCTTATTATTGTCCATATATTAGAAGTTTCCATATCTTTTCTCCAGCAAGCTGTTCCTCCTAAATTATATGTACTTACAAGTGATACTTTTTCTTTTATTGATGTTCCATCTTCAATCCACATTTTTATAGTATCTTTTCCTGATTTGTATTCAATATAGTATTGTTTTAATGTATCATCCCATTGTTTCTCAATGTTGTTTGGTATTTTTATATTTACCATTGTTACAACAGATCTGCTTTTAATTGTTCCATCTTCTGATACAGTCCATTGTCTTGTATATAGTGGCATTCCTAATATAATTTTTTCAGTATCTACTACATCATATTCAATTATTTTCTTTAAATTTGTTTCTACCCAATTAAATCCAGCTGTTGTTCCTGGTTCTGTACTTGAACTACCGTGTTGATCATATGCCATAAATACTAAATAATCTGCTACATCTCCTATTATATTTCTATCATAGCATAATGACCAGTTTGGATCTCCATCTGGTGCTGTTACATCTACTGATACAACAATTCCTATTTCTTGCATACGAGGCATAAGTTCTATAATAAATCTTGAAAATTTATCTTTATCTGCTTGGTACATATTTTCAAAATCTATATTTATTCCATCAATATCATATTCTGCACATTTTTCAACAATTTCTTGAATTAGTTCTTGTCTGTTTGTATAACTGTTTAATATTTTAGAAGTAACTTTAATTCCTGCATCTGCATTTGAAATCATTGGCCATACTTTATATCCATTTGAATGTGCCCATTCTATATATGATTTTCCAGCATCTCCTACATTTTCTTTTAGACTTCCATTGTCTTCGTCTAAGTAGAAAAATGATGGTGATACTACATTAACACCTTCTACTTTTTGACCTGTTCTATCTGGTGCTTTTACATATTGTGAAAAATAATCCCAGAACATGTTTATTTTTCCTGTTATTTGTTTTACTTTTTCTTCTGCTTCTCTTACAACTGTTATATTTTTTAATTTGTTAAATTTTATATATCCAATTGTTCCAGATTCGGTTCTTACTTTAACCCATCCACTTTCTGGTGCTGTTGTTTCATTATTTATTACTATAACTTCTGTTTCTGCTTCAGCTTTATCTATAATTTTTGATAATAGTTTTCCTTGACTTCTTATTGAAACATTTGATTTTAATACTGCTTTTGTTTGTTTCCTGTCTAAAGAGTCTAATGTTATTGTTTTTGTTTCTTGTATATTTTTTAATTCAATATTATACACATCTAGCATTTCAGATATTGGTAAATATACTATTTCTTCCTCTTTTACAGCACATGCATTTGTCTTTTTCACAGAACCATTTACTGTCATCTTATTTGCATCAAAACCTATGCTTGCAATTTTATCATCATATGTTGTTACTATTTCATTTATTTCTTCTTCTATGTAAATATATTTATCAAAGAAGTTTTCCATATCATCCATTGATATATATATTATATCATTTTCTATTTTAATCTCATGTTTTAGCCTTGCTGTTACATTTGTGTTATTTATTATTAGACTTGTTTTATTAGTTACATTTTCTTTTTTAAAATTTTGTGCAATAACTAATACTATTATAACAACAAGCAATATTGCTAATACTATTGATACTCTTTTTATTACATTTTTGTTTATTTTTATTTCTTTCATTTGTTTATCTCCTTGTTTTTTTGTTTATTATATTATACTCGACAAAAAATAGCAAGAAATTTCTTGCTATTTTTTCTTAATTTTTTTGATTACATTTTTCTAAATACTCCTGCTACTTTTCCAAGTATTTTGCAATCTGGAACTATAATTGGGTCCATTGTATGATTTTCAGGTTGTAAACGTATATGATCTTTTTCTTTATAAAATGTTTTTACTGTTGCCTCTTCTCCTATTAGTGCTACAACAATTTCTCCATTTCTTGCATCATTTTGTTTTTTTACAAGAATATAGTCTCCATCTAGTATTCCCGCTTCTATCATACTTTCTCCTCTTACTGTTAGCATAAAGCTTTCACTATTTCCAACAAAATCTATTGGAATAGGAAATGTGTCTGTTACATTTTCAACTGCCAATATTGGTTGACCTGCTGTTATTTTTCCTATTATTGGAACATCTACTAATTCCTTTTGTGTATAAAAGTTTTTGTTTGATTTTTTTATTGGTTGCCCATCTGAACCTTTTATTACTTTTAGTGTTCTTCCCTTTTTGTCTTCTTTTTTTATGAATCCATGTTTTTCTAGTTTTTCTAGATAAGCATGTACTGTTGCTGTTGAACTTAGCCCAATTGCTTTTCCAATTTCCCTTACTGATGGTGGATATCCTTTATCCATTACTTGTGTTTCAATAAATTTTAATATTGCTTTTTCTTTTCTTGTGGTTTCAGCTCTATTCCCCATTTACATCACTTCTCCTTTTTATATATTCTCATAATATCATAAATAAAAAAAAATGTCAAACAAATTTTTGACATTTTTTCGTTTTTTCTATTTTGTTATTTTTCTTATTTCGTATTTTATTATTCCGGCTGGAGCATCAACTTCTATTATTGCACCTTTTTTAGCTCCTAATAAAGCTTTTCCTATTGGAGATTCATTTGATATTTTATTTTCTGCTAAGTTTACTTCTGTTGAACCTACTATTGTATATTCAACTTCTTCATCAAATTCTATATCATATAATGTTACTGTATTTCCTATTTGAACTGTTTTTGTGTCAATTTCTTTTTCATCTATTATTTTTGCATATCTTACTTTATTTTCTAATTCTGCTATTTTGTTTTCATTCTCAGCTTGTGCATTTTTTGCTTCATCATATTCTGAGTTTTCTGATAAATCTCCAAATCCTAAAGCTACTTTTATTCTTTCTGCTATTTCAGCTCTTTTTTCTGTTCTTAAATATTCTAATTCTTTTTCGATTTTGTCAAATCCTTCTTGTGTTAATATTACTTCTTTTTCATCCATAATTGCATTCCTCCTTGTATAAACAAGCAAAGAGCGACTTGATGTCGCCTTTACATTAACATTTAGTATGATACTTCACTTTATCAATTTTGTCAAGTACTTTTTACTTTTTTAGTAAATCTTTAGCAGAAATATATAATTATACTTCCTATTATACTAATTATTGCTCCTAATATTTTAAATCCTGAAGTTGCTTCATTTTGATCTCCAAATCCAAACATTTTCTTTGTAATTATACGAGCATCATAAATTAAAATAACACCTATTAGTAAAATCAAAGCTCCTATTAATCTAAAAATAATTTTTCCCATAATATTCTACATCCTTTACTTTTAATTATATTTCTATTCTTGAATTAAATTTTTCTTTAATTAGTTCATTTAATTTTTTATTTTTTTCTTTTTTCAGTAAAGCATCTTCTTCCATTATATTAATAGCAATTCTTTGAACTTTTTTTAGAATTTCTATATCTTCAAATAAGTTCGCAATTTTAAATTCTGGTAGTCCATGCTGTTCGGTCCCAAAAAAATCTCCTGATCCT
Organism: uncultured Clostridia bacterium; assembly: GCA_944393125.1. GTDB lineage: Bacteria > Bacillota > Clostridia > TANB77 > CAG-508 > CAG-269. The sequence continues at coordinate 121,614 of CALXZB010000001.1, forward strand.
CTAAGTTCTAAGTCTTTTTCTGATATTATAAATCCATCATTTGTATCACACATTACTTTCATTCTTTGTCTTATGTTTTCTCCATTACCTTCATATTTCAAAATACAATATGATTGATATTGTCCTCTACCAACTCTACCTCGTAATTGATGTAATTGTGCTAATCCAAATCTTTCTGCATTTTCTACTACCATAATGCTTGCATTAGGAACATTTACTCCAACTTCAATCACAGTTGTTGCTATTAATATTTGAATTTCTCCATCTTTAAATTTTTGCATAATTTCGTCTTTTTCTTTAGGTTTCATTTTTCCATGTAAATATGCAACTTTGTACTTACTAAAAGTTTCATTTTGATATTTTTCTGCTAATTCTATTACAGATTTTAATTGCATTTCTTCATTTTCTTCTACTAGTGGGCAAACAATATATGCTTGTCTTCCTTCATCAATCTGCTTAGATATAAATGCATTTACTCTTTCTTCCATATTTTTTCTAACTGCATATGTTTCTATTTTTTTTCTATTAGGTGGTAATTCATCTATAATTGAAATATCTAAATCCCCATACAAAATTAATGCTAGTGTACGAGGAATTGGTGTTGCTGACATTGCTATTACATCAGGATTTTGAGCTTTTGATGCTATTGTACTTCTTTGTTTTACTCCAAATCGATGTTGCTCATCTGTAACAACTAGTCCTAAATTTTTAAATATTACATTTTCTTCTAGTATTGCATGTGTTCCTATTAATATATCAATTTCACCATTTTTTAGTTTTTCTAATATTTCTGCTTTTTTCTTTTTACTAACACTTGAAATTAATAATTCACTTTTTATTCCAAATCTATCTAAAATTTCTTTAAATCCTTCTATGTGTTGACTTGCGAGTATGGCTGTAGGAGCCATTATCGCTACTTGATATCCTGACTTTACAGCTTTATAGGCAGAAATCATTGCTACAACTGTTTTTCCTGAACCTACATCCCCTTGTAATAATCTATTCATAGATTTATTACTTTCCATGTCATTGTCAATTTCTTCTAGGACTCTTAGTTGAGCTTTTGTTAATTTATATGGTAATATGTTTATTACATCTGACATGTGTACATTTTTATCAAACTGAATGCCATTTGTACTATGTTCATAATTATTTTTTAATTTTAGCAATGCTAATTGCATAGTTAATAATTCTTCAAATACTAGTCTTTCTCTTGCTTTATTAAAATCTGAAAATTCTATTGGAAAATGAATTCTTTCTATTGTATTATTTATGTCCCATAAATTGTTCTCATTTAATATATATTCTGGTAAAGTTTCTTTAAGTTTTCCTCTTACTTCTGACAATCCATTTTCTATTATTTTCCTTAAAGTGCTCTGTTTTAACTCATATGTTAATGGGTAAATTGGAATAATTTTCCCTGTATTTTTGCTTTGCCCTATTTCATCATACACAGGAGAATTCATTTCAAATCTTGAGCCTTTTATAGATATTTTACCATAAAATCTATACATTTTTCCTGGTTGAAATTTATCTCTTAAATATCCTTGGTTAAACCAAGTTATATAGCATGTTCCTGTTTGATCTTTTACTATTAGCCTACTTATTGTCATTTTTCCTTTACGCATTTCTGTTATTTTTCCTGTTACCATTGCCTCTATCAGAACTTCTTCACCATCTATACATTCATATAGATTTTTAGGTTTACTTCTGTCTTCATAATCTCTTGGATAATATGTTATTAAGTCTTTTAATGTATATATATTTAATTTGTTTAGTAGTTTTACTCTGTTTGGTCCTACTGTTTTTACGTATTTTACATCTTTGTTTAAGTCTAACATATTTTCCCCCTTATATTTTTAGGAATAATTTTTAAATTAGAGTTGTTTTTCTAAGGTGTCATTTAGTTTCATTAAAAATCAACTCCTTCTTTGTTTATGGCTTCTAATAATTCTGATTTAGTATCTTTGTCTACAAAAACTATGTCTATCTTATATATGGTATCAATTAAATCTATCTCATTCAATATTTTATATTGTTCTTCTCTAATTACATTTTCTTTTATTGCTATGTCTATATCAGATGTTTTTTTATAATCTCCTCTTGCTCTAGATCCAAATAGTATAAATTTATATTTACTATATTTATCAGCTACTTTTTTTATTTTATTATATATTTCCTCTGGTAAGCCATATTTCATAATTACTCCTCTTTTCATTAAATTTTTAATAGTTTGAAATTTAAACTGTCTGCACTTACTAATTTGAATTCAATTCCTTCAATAATGCCTTCAATAGCTTCTGAAATTGAAGCTCCATGTAGATGTCCATAGTAGCATTTTTTTACATTATATTTTTTCATAAGTTGAACAAATTCCGCTTCTTTTTCTAAATTTATAGTTGCCTTAGTGATTGGTGGATAGTGCATAAATACAATTATTTCCTTATTAGTATCACATTTGCTTATTCCTTCTTTTAATGACATTTCCAATCTTATTAGCTCTCTATTTAAAAGTTTTTTATCTGTTTCTCCTTCTTCGCTGTTCCAGCCTCTTGTTCCACAAATGATTTTATCTTCATATTCGTAACTGTTATTATATAAAAAATCTATATTTGTATAATTGTTTTCTTTTAAAAAATTTCTCATTGATTTAAGAGTAGTCCACCAATAGTCATGGTTTCCTTTTAGAAGTAATTTTTTGCCTGGTAAAGAATTTATAAATTCAAAATCTGCTTTTGTATCTTCTAAATATGTTTCCCAAGAAAAATCTCCTACTAATATTACTAAATCATCTTCTTTTACTTTTTCTATCCAATTAGTTTTTATTTTATTTTCATGGTCTGTCCAATTTTCTCCAAATATATTCATTGGTTTTGGATGATTAAAAGACAAATGTAAATCTCCTATTACATATATTGACATATTACTAATCCTTTCAAAATATAGCTTTACTTTTATATTTCTCCTATTTTTAAATTTGGTACAGCATTTAAAGTATTTGGAGACAAATTTCCGTTTAAATATCTATAATATCCTGCTGAGCCAATCATTGCTGCATTGTCTGTACATAATTTTAAATCTGGCTTGTATATCTTTATTCCTTTTTGTTCTAATTTTTCAAATTCACTTCTAATATGTGTATTAGCAGATACACCTCCTGCTAATACTATCTTATTTATTCCTGTTTGTTTTATTGCTGTTACAATATTTTCTATTAAAACTTCAGTTACTGTTTTTTCAAAACTCATACATAAATCTGCTTTATCTATTTCTGGATTTTTATGATGTAAATTTATTACAGCAGTTTTTATTCCACTAAAACTAAAGTCTAAATTTTCAAAATGTGTTTTAGGAAAATCTATTGTTGCCTTTCCTTGTTGTGCTAATTTATCTACTTTAGGTCCTCCAGGGTATCCTAATCCTACTACTCTAGCAACTTTATCAAAGGCTTCGCCTATTGCATCATCTCTAGTTCTTCCTAGCACTTCCATCTCACAGTAATCTTTTACATATACAATTTGAGTATTTCCTCCTGATGTTAACATACATAAAAAAGGTGGTTCTAAATCTGGATGTGTTATATAATTTGCTGCAATATGTCCTTCTAAATGGTTTACTCCTACAAGTGGTTTATTTAAAGCAAATGCTAATCCTCTTGCATATGATACACCTACTAGTAAAGCTCCTACTAAACCAGGCCCATATGTTGGTGCAATTACATCTATATCATTAAAACTAATTTTTGCGTCTTCTAAAGCTTTTTTAGCAACTCTTGATATTGCTTCTATATGATTTCTTGATGCTATTTCTGGAACTACTCCTCCATATTGTTCATGAATTTTTATTTGTGTATCTATTATGTTTGACAAAACCTCTCTCCCGTTTTTTACAACGGCAACAGAGGTTTCATCACAGCTTGATTCTATTCCTAGTACAATTATATCTTTCATTTTTATTTCCTTCTTTATAATCCAAATATTGTCATAGCAAGTTTTAAAATACCTTCAGTCATAGTTCCTATTATTGGTGATATCAATCTTCCTGCTATTCCTGTTATCCATATGATTAAAAATATAAAGTAAAACATTTGCTCATGTTGTATAAACCAGAATTTTGCATTGTGTGGTAATACTGGTAAGAATATTTTTGATCCATCTAATGGTGGTAATGGAATTAAGTTAAATACACCTAGTCCAATATTCATTGTTACAATACTTGCTATAATTGTTATTATTATAATTCCTATATTACTAACTAAAAAAGAGATTTTTACAAATTTATACATTGCACAATAAATTAGTGCAAATATTATTGCTGTTATAAAATTCATCAATGGCCCTGCAAATGCTACTATTGCATCTGCTTTTTCAACACTGATATCTCTATTATAGTTTCTTGGGTCTACTTGAACTGGCTTTCCCCATCCTATATGTGCAAATAGAAGCATTGCTAATCCTAATGGATCAACATGGTCAAGTGGGTTCATACTTAATCTTCCTTGTCTTAATGGAGTATCGTCTCCTAATTTATATGCTGCAAAAGCATGTCCAAATTCATGTACTGTTATTGCCAATAGTACTGCTGGAATTGATAATATTAAATTAAATATTCCTGATGTGCCATATGACATTAATGATACAATTACTAATATTCCTATTATTATATATAATGTTCTTCTATCAAAACTAAATCCAAACATAAAATTCTCCTATTCTTTTATTATTTTCTGTTATAAAACTTTTTCTATTATAACATATTTTTATAAATTTTCAAATAGGTTTACAATTTTATTTATATATTATTTTAGCTCCAAATGGTGCTAAAGCTAATTTTGCAATTTTAAAAAATTGTATTCCAAATGGTATTCCTACAATTGTTATACACCATAAGCATCCAAATAGCAGATTTTCTAAAGCCATAGGTATTCCAAAGAAAATAATCCATATTATATTTGCAATTAGAGATAATGCTCCTCCACCATATTCAATTTCTTTTCCAAATGGTGCAAATGCTAGTGTTGCAAATTTAAAACATTGTATTCCGTATGGTAGTCCTATAATAGTTATACTCCATAAAATTCCTGATAGAACCCATGAAAGGCCACTAAAAAAGCCACCAAATATAAACCATATTAAATTTCCAATAATACTCATTTTTATTCCTCCTTATTTTCAATACTTTATTTATATGTTATTTTTTTATATAAGTCAAGCTTTTAATATGAAAAAGAATTAAGCATTATTATTTTGCATAATACTTAATTCCTTTTGAATTTATTGTATTTTAACTATTGCTATTATAGAATTTTGATATGATATATCTTCTAAAGATAATCCTCCTAATTGTATAATATCTCCTGCATTTAGTTCTAGAATTACTGTACTTGTTAATGTCATTCTATTATTATTAATATCTTCATTTAAGACAGGGCTTGAATTAAGAGTATAATTTATTGGAACTCCATTTAAAAGGATAATTGCATTAAAATTGAATGTTCCTTTTATATTTCTAATTCCATATAGTTGATATGAAATTTGATATATTCCTGTTTCGTTTATTTTGAATTCACTACTTCCTTCTTGATGGCTTATTGCTGTTCCTTCGACTATATCATTTTTACTATATTTAATAATGGCATCTCCTGTTTCTGTATTATCTCCAGGTTCAGCAATTGCTGTTAATATATTTTCATTTTCAGTCATTTTACAATTAATACATACTATTATAAGAGATACTAAAAGAAATATTATTAACATTGTTGTTATTATCTTATATAATTTTATTTTACAACACATATACTTTTCCTCCTATATTTTATTATATGAGAAATATATGTGCTTGTTGATTCTTCAAATATCTATACTAATTATTTTTTCCTGATTCTAAAGCTTTAAAAAAGTCTCTTTTGTTAAAAGCGCATGTCATAAATCTAAGACTTGCTTTAGTATTTGTAAGCCAATTTATTCTTACTCCATTTTTCTTGTTAATAATCATTTTGCTAACTAAAAATTCTGCAATAACATCAGGATAATCTCCTAATATATTGTAAACTTTTTTTGTTTTTTCTGGTAATTCAAATTCTTCATTTCCCATTGAATGAGTAATAAAATCTGTAATCATTATTCCTGGTGAAAGTTTTCCTATTTGTATAGGTAGTTTTTCTTCTTCAACTTCTTTGGCTAGAGCATCTAAAAAGTATGTTAATCCTCTTTTACTTGTTCCATATACTGAAAGTTCTAGCATCATTGCATCATTACTTCCATATCCTTCAATTCCATATATTTGTCCAAATCCTTGTTTTTTCATTTGCTTCATAGCTATTTTTGAACCAATTATTGCACTTTTTAAGTCAATATCTATTAATCTATTAATTTTGTCTGAATCAACTTCCCAAATCGGACACATTGGTTGATTTACCCCTGCATTATTTATCCAAATGTCTACTACTTTATATTTTTCTATTGTTTTGTCCATTACATTTTGTAAGTCACTTTCTACTGTAACATCACATTTTAATGCTAAGACATTGCCTTCGTTTGCATTTAGACTTTCAAGAGCCTTTTTGATTCTTCTAATTTTTCCTCTAAAATATCACATATTAAATCAACTCTTACTGTATCATATTTCATTTAAAATTTCAATTACTTACAAAGATAATTATCTTGTTAATTCTATTGTAATATTACTTTTTTTACAAACTCAACCGACAGTTAGTTTACTTTAATAAACCTTTAGTTTAATTTTAGTTTATTACACAACTTACTATTTTTCAACTCATATTATATAATAAAAAGCTGATAATTTCAAATAACTATCAGCCCCATTTATTGTAATTTGT
>CALXZB010000002.1 GCA_944393125.1 uncultured Clostridia bacterium
CATCCGGTTTTCCATGTCCTGCATCTATAACAATTGTTTTTCCAGAAACAGGTAAAGATACTGTTGGAACAGCTTCTTTTCTATCAGTAATAACTGATAAACCAAGTGCAATTCCAAAAACACTTAATACAAATATTCTTATTGTTTTTTTGTTTAAAACTATCATAAAAACCCCCATACTTTTTATAATTTTATGAGAGTTTTTTTATTTTATGATACTATAAATTCTTTTAATTTTTTTTCTACTTCTTTATCTGAAGAATATTGTAAAACATCTTCTAATAATTTTTCACATTCTTTTTTATCAAGCTCTGTAATTGTTTTTTTGGCTTGTAATATAGCTGATGAATTCATCGAAAATTCATTTAATCCCATTCCTATTAGAAGTGGTATATATTGAAAATTACTTGCAGCTTCTCCACACATTCCACAAAAAATATTATTCTTATGTGCAGATTCTATTGTATGTTGTATAAGTTTTATAACTGCCGGATGATTTTTAGTATATAAATTTGCAATTTTAGTGTTTCCCCTTTCAGCAGCAACAGTATATTGTATAAGATCATTCGTTCCAATACTAAAAAAATCACATTCTTTTGCAAAATATTCTGCCATAATTGCTGCAGCTGGTATTTCTATCATCATTCCAACTTTAATTTTATTATTATATTTTACTTGTCTTAAATCTAATTCTTTTTTACACTCTTCAAGAACTTTTTTAGATTCTCTTAACTCGTCTATTGTTGATATCATCGGAAACATTATTGCTAAATTCCCATATGCACTTGCTCTTAAAATTGCTTTCAATTGAGTTTTGAACATTTCTTTATTTCCTAAACATAATCTAATAGCTCTATACCCTAAAAAAGGATTATCTTCTTTTTCAATATTCAAATATGGTATATTTTTATCTCCTCCTGCATCTAAAGTTCTTATTATTGATAATTTATCTTTCATATTTTCAGCAATTATCTTATAGTTTTCAAACTGTTCTTCTTCAGATGGCATTTTATCTAAATCCATAAATAAAAATTCAGTTCTAAACAATCCTATACCATCTGCACCAACATCTACTGCATCTTCTAAATCACTTATTTTTCCAATATTACAACTTACCTCTACTTTGTATCCATCTTTTGTTTCTGCTACTCTATTTTTATATTCTTCTAATTTTCTTTTTTCTTCTTTTTCATCTATTTGAAGTTTTTTATATTTTTCAACCAAATCTTTTGATGGATTTATATGCACATCTCCCGTATCACCATCTATAATTAAAATATCACCATTTTTAATCTTTAAATCTATATTTTCAATTCTTATTACCATAGGTATTTGTTTGTTTCGTGCTATTATAGATACATGTGAATTTGTTCCTCCTATTTCGCTAATTATTCCTGCAACATTCTCAATATTTATTTTAGCAGTATCTGATGTTGTTAATTCTTGTGTGACAATTATTGTGTTAGGCTCTGTTTCTACAAAATTATTTTCTTTTATTTTTAATAGTTTAAAAATTATTCTATTTTTTATATCTTCTATATCTTTTGCTCTTTCTGCTATATATTCATCTGGTATATTTTTGAAATTTGTTATTATTTCTCCTATTCCTTTTTCTATTGCATATACACAATCCACTTTCTCATTCATTATTAGTTCTTTTGCTTTATGTGTAAGAGTTTCATCTTGTAAAATCATTAGATATGCTTCTAAAATTTTTACTTGTTCATTATTTGAACTTTCTCTTAGCATATCTATTGATTCTTCAGTCTCTTTTATTAAAGAATTTACAGAAAAATCAATTTTTTCAATTTCTTTATCTATATTCTCAACTATATTTTTTTCTATTTTTACTTTTTCCTTTTTTAAAACTAATGCTTTGCCTATTGCAATTCCTTTTGATATACCTTTTCCTTTTAGCATATTTTCATCCTCTTTCTATACTAATGAATTACTTTTAAAAATGTTTATCATTTCTGTTAATGCTTTGCCTTCATCTTTTCCATCACAAATTATTTTTATTGGTGTTTTATCCTTTATTCCAGCAGACATTATATTTAAAACTGATTTTGCATTATATTCATTTCCATTAATATTCAATTTAATCATGCATTCATATTTTGATGCACTTTTTGCAATTTCAGTAGCTGGTCTTGCATGTAATCCTTCTGCATTTTTTAAAACAATTTCCTCATATACCATAATAATTTTACCTTCCTTTCTTTACTAGTTTCTTTTTACTCTTTTTATTCCTTTTAATGTAGCTAATATTAATGCACCAACGAGTGAACCTATTGCAATAGATACTATATACATTAAAGCATTTCCCACAATTCCTATTACAAATATTCCACCATGTGGAGCCATTACAGTACAATTAAAGAACATTGATAATCCTCCTGCTATTGCAGATCCAACAATACATGCTGGTAAGACACGTAGAGGATCACTTGATGCAAATGGTATTGCTCCTTCTGAAATAAATGAAAGTCCCAAAATATAATTTAAAAGTGCTGAACTTTTTTCTTTAGGATTGATTTTTTTAGGAAATATTGTTGCAAATATAGCTATAACAAGTGGTGCTACCATTCCTCCTGCCATTACTGCTGCCATGATGTCATAGTGTCCTTCAGCAAGCATACCAGTTCCAAAAGTATAAGCTGCTTTATTTACTGGTCCTCCTAAATCTATTGACATCATTCCTCCTAAAATTATTCCTAATATTACTTTATTAACTCCTCCCATATTATTTAAAGCGTTATTTAGCCATATATTTATCATTCCTATAAATGGGTTAATTAACATTATAATAAATCCTGTTAAGAGTATTCCAAATAAAGGATATAATAAAATTGTTTTTATTCCTTCTAAGGTCTTAGGAATTGCAGAAAAAATTTTCTTTAAGAATATTATTACATATCCTGCAATAAAACCAGCTAAAAGTGCCCCTAAAAATCCTGAACTTACTACTGTTATAGTAGTGTCTTTCAGACTTTGAATTGTAACTCCAGATATAGCAATTGCCCCACCTACAAAACCAGCGGCTAGTCCTGGTCTATCTGCAATACTATAAGCAATATATCCTGCTAAAACTGTAAGCATAAAACCAAATGCTGAATTTCCAATAGTATTAAAAAATGCAGCAATAGGAGTATTTCTTCCAAATCCTGATGGATTTATTTCATAATTATCTAGTAAGAAAGAAATCGCTATAAGTATTCCTCCACCTACTACAAATGGCAACATATGTGTTACCCCACTCATTAAGTGCCTATATATATTGCTTCCAATACTTGTTTTTTCTTCTTGACTATAAAAAATATCTTTTTCTTCCTTATCTGAATAATATATTTTTGCTTCACTAGATAATGCTTTTTCAATTAATTCTTTTGGTTTGTGAATTCCATCTGCTACTCCTGTTCTTATTATTTTTTTACCATCAAATCTTGACAAGTCAACTTTTGTGTCTGCAGCTATAATTATTGCTTTTGCATTTTCTATTTCATCTCTACTTAGACGATTTTTTACACCCGATTGTCCTTGAGTTTCTACTTTTATTTTATGGTTTGTTTCTTTCCCGGCTTGTTCTAATGCTTCTGCTGCCATATAAGTATGTGCTATTCCTGTTGGACAAGCTGTTATACATAATATTTCGTATGTTTGCTCTTTTTTAGCATCATTTATTTTTTCTTTAATATTAATTGTCTGTCCAAATTTCGCATTTTCTGCCTCATCAATATATTTAATAAATTCATCTGGTGTTTTAGATAATTTTAGTTTCTCTCTAAATTCTTCATCCATTAATAATGTTGATAATCTGCTTAATACATCTAAATGAATATTATCATTAGTTTCTGGTGCTGCTATTAAAAAAATTAGTTTTACCTTCTTATTGTCTAATGAATCAAAATCAACTCCGTCAGGTATTACCATTGCAGATAAACTTGCTTTTTTTACTACATTTGTTTTTCCATGAGGAATAGCAATTTCTTCTCCTATCCCTGTGGTTCCTTGTTCTTCTCTTTTCATTACTATTTCTTTAAACTTTTCTTTATCTGTAATATTTCCTGTTTTATCTATTAAATTTATAACTTGATCTAATACATCTTGTTTATTATGTGCTGATGCATTTAACTTAATTGATTTTTCATCCAATAAATCTGTTATTTTCATTATTAACCTCCATCCTTTATTTTTGAATACTGATATAAAATTTCATCTTTGGTCGCTAATTCTTTTGAAAAAGCACTAGCACTTCCTGCTGAAATCCCTAGTTTTAAAGCTTTTTCATAATCATCATACATAATAAATCCAGTCAGAAATCCTGCAACCATTGAATCTCCTGAGCCAACTGAATTTACTAATTGACCTTTTGGTGCTGTTGAGTATAAAATTTTTTTATCTTTTGTTAATAATACTGCTCCAAATTGATCCATAGATATTAGTACATTTTCAGCACCATTTTCTTGTAATTTTTGTGCAAATGCTATAACTTCTTCTTTTGAGTTAATTTTAGTTTTAAATATTTCTTCTAATTCTTTTTTATTAGGCTTTACTAAAAATGGATTGTATTTCAAAGATGTCAACAAATATTTTCCTGTTGTGTCTACTACTATTTTAATTTCCTTTTCTTTTGCTTTGCTACATATTCTTTCATATATATTTTCATTCATATTTCTTGCTATGCTTCCTGATATTACAATAAAGTCCCCTTTTTCTATTTTTTCTATTTTTTTAATTAACTCATTTACTTCTTCTTCAGAAATTTCCGGACCATCACTATTTATTGCAGTTTCTTCTATGATTTTTCCATGTGCATTTGTTTGTAGCTTTACATTAATTCTAGATGATTTATTTTTTATATATACAAAATCTGTTTTTATTCCTAGCTTCTCTATTTTTCTTTTTATTTCCTGTCCTGTAAAACCTCCTAAAAAGCCTAGTGCTATACTGTCAATTCCTAAATTTTTTAATACTATAGATACATTTATTCCTTTTCCTCCAGCTAATATTCTTTCTGCTTTTGCTCTATTTATTTCATTTATTTCTAATTTATCTACTTCTAAAATATAGTCTATAGCTGGATTAAAAGTTATTGTATAAATCATATTTCCTCCTTTTTTAGATACAAAAAAATCTCGTAATAGAAATAATTTACTTTCATTATTTCCATTACGAAATTTAATTATGCATTATTTTCATTTTTATAAGCTTTTACTTTTAAAATTCTTTTGTCTTCATATTCTTCTATCTTAAAAATTAGTTCTTCTGTTTCTATTACAGGATTTTCTTCATCTGTTGGAATTCTTCCTAGTTCTTCTTGTAAATATCCTGATAATGTATCATAATCTCCTTCTGGAATATTTGAAGACAATAACTTATTTACGTCATAAATTGGCATACTTCCTGATAAAATATAAGTATTATCATCTATTTTTTCATATTCTTCTTCAATGTCATCATATTCATCAAAAATGTCACCAACTATTTCTTCAATAATATCCTCCATTGTAATCAACCCAGCAGTTCCGCCATATTCATCTACTACAATTGCCATATGTTTTTTGTTTTTTTGTAATTCTTTTAATAATTCATTTATTAATTTATTTTGAGATACAAAATATGCTTCTCTAACTATATTTTTTATTTTAAATGTTTTTTTATTAATATTTTTTATTATATCTTTTACATATAAGACACCTTTAATTTCATCTATTGTTTCTTCATATACTGGTATTCTGCTATGCTTACAATCGTCTTTTATTATTTCTTCTAATAATTCACTTGGGCTCATATTTATATCAACAGCAAACATATCTGTTCTATGTGTCATTATCTCTGAAGCTGTTATATCATTAAATTCAAACACATTATTTATAAGTTCTTTTTCTTCTTCCTCTATTGTACCATTTTCTTCACCTTGATCAACCATCATCTTTATTTCTTCTTCTGTAACTACTTCTTCATCATTTTCAGTAACTCCGAATAATTTAGAGATTGCATTTGTTGTAATTGTTAGTAATTTTACAAATGGTGAAGTTAAAGTTGATATTACTCTTATTATTCCTATTGTTGCAAAAGCTATTTTTTCATACTCCTTCATCGCTAACCTTTTTGGGACTAATTCTCCAAAAATAATTGTAAAAAATGATAATATAATTGTTATAAATACTATTGATATACTTTTCCAAATTCCTATCCCTATAGGGAATATATTATTTAAAGTTGGTGCAAGCATGTCTGCAAAAGTATCTGATGCAAATGCACTAGATAAAAAACCTGCTAAAGTAATTCCTATTTGTATAGTAGATAAAAATTTACTTGGATTTTCTAACATTTTATGAATTTGCTTTGCTTTTTTATTTCCTTCTTTTGCTAGTTTTTCTATTTTGTTATCATTTAATGAAATAAATGCAATTTCACTTGCCGCAAAAAATGCATTCAATCCTATTAATATTACTAATACTAAAATTTGTATTAACATTTATTCATACTCCTTCTTATAGTTGTCTTCTATCTATTGCATAGCAACTTCCCATTGTAGATTTTGCTACATGTTTTACTTGTGCTCCTATTTCTCCTATTTCCAAAATATTTGAAAATCTTCCTTTTTCTCCAATTACTACTCCTATTGAAATTGATGTTAAAGGAAATTGTTCTATAATACCTTTTCTATTTGCAACTTCTATATATCCTCTTTCTAAATCGTCATATGTAAAAAACTTTGTAACCTCTTTGTCAAAAGTTACTATTATTTCTTGACATACTTCATCTACATTTATTGATGGTACTATTGCTACAAAGTCATCTCCTCCTATATGCCCTACAAAAGCACCATCTTCATAGAACTTATGAACACATTTTAATATTGTTTTAGCAGTAAATTCTATTATTTCATCACCTTTTAAAAATCCATATACATCATTATATGCTTTAAAATTATCCAAATCTAAATATAGTACAGAAAATTCTCCTTTATTAGAAATTCTCTTTTTTAATTCTGCATGTATTTGAACATTTCCTGGCAGACCAGTTAATGCGCTTATTCTTCTATTTATGTTTAATAATCTATTCAAATTTTTAATTGTATAATATAAGTAATTTGGATCAACTGGCTTTTTAATATAATATTCTACTGATTCTTCTAATACTCTTAGTCGGTGTTTTCTATCCGAATTTGATGATACCACAATTATAGGTGTTATTTTGTTATCTTCATCTGTTCTTATTTTTTTACAAACATCAACAACATCTCTATCTATTGCATCTTCATTTATTACTATTAGAAATGGTATATTTTTAAGAGCAACATCTATTTCTTCTGTTTTTACACCTATAAATTTAAATTCTTGTTCATCTTTAAATAATTCTTTAAATATTGGCAAAGATGATTCATCATCATCTATTATATATATTTCTTGCGTCATATTCTTCTCCTACTTATTATCAAATTTTACTTTACGTGTTTTTTGCAATCCATTCTCATTTGTTACTGTAACAATTATTCTATTTTCTTGTCCTTCTATCATAGTTATTTCACCATGGTATGTTTTCTCATTTACATCTATAACTTGTTTTTCTTCATTAAGTGTTATTGAAATTGTTTTTATATTTTCATCATCTTCAGCATCTATAACAAATGTAGCTTTTCCATTTATTAATTCTGATTTTATATTTAATGTTGGTTCTACATCTCCTACAACAGTTATTTCTTCAGTTGTTTTATTTCCAGTAACAGTTACTACTTCTATTTTTAATGTATGTCTTCCTGTTGGTGAATTCAATACTCCTTCATAATTTTTTTGTGCTATATCTATTTTTGTAATTTCTCCATCATCCCAACTATATTGTAAGTATTCTATTTCTTGTTCGCATTTTGCTGTAACTTTTACACCATTATCAACAGTATCAAATTCTATTTGAGGTATACTATTTTCAATATACGTTTTTTCTAATTCTGTTCTTTGATTATTCTCATCTATTGCAACAACTGTTAATGTATTTTCTCCTCCTATTAACTGTATAACTGCATTTACATTTTTACTATCTTCTGTTTCTATTTCTACTTCTTCTTCATCATTCCATCTATAAGTTAATGTTTTTATTTTTCTAATATTGTTGACAATAATATTTATTGTATTATCCTCATTTCTTTGTAAAGTTATTTCTGGTTTCATATTGTTTTCTACTGTTTCATTTATTTTTATTTTAGCATACATACTTCCTATTGATATACATATTCCAAAAAGTATTATTCCAATTATAAAAAATATTACTACTGTTTTTATTGGTAATACTTTTTTTGTTTTTTTAATTTTTTCTTTTGAATTTTTAATTACTTGTTCTTCTCCTGTAATTAATATTTGGTTCACAAAATCACCCCATTGTTCTTTTGATACATTTACGATTATATCATAAGCAATTTTAGTTGTAAATATTTATTTTTAGTTTTTATAATCAAATAAGAACCGGCTATTTTATATTCCGGTTCTTAGTCATTTATATCACATATTTCTTTATTAAAAATATTCCAATAGCAATAATTCCTAATAATATTAAAATTAATTTAAAATATGTTTTTGCAGTACCTGTTGATATTACTAACATTACTTCAGCTATATCTATATCATCTTCTCCTTCTTTTTGATTATTAGGTGTTGAATCTCTATCAGGTACATTATATTCATTTTTATCCTCAGAAATTTCTACCATATTTGTTTTTAATGCTAAGTTTTCAGAACCGTTTATCCAAGTTAATATAACTTCAACTGTTTTACTTTCACCTGGTTGTAATAATACATTTTCTAATTGTTTTGTAGAAACTACATTATTACCTTCATCTATCCAATTTGGATTATCATCTTGTTCAAATTTTAAACCTTCAGGTATGTAATCAGTTATTTCTGTTGCATATCCTGGTATATCACCTTCATTTGTTATTGTAATTCCAAACCCAAATTTAACTGTAACTTCGTCTATTTTCTTTCTATGCAATTCTACTTTTACAATTGGTTCTGGATTTTCATGACCATTATATCCTGTTTTAGTAATTTTTTCTGTTCCATTTTCTTGCACTATAACTTTTGATACAAATTTTAATATTGATAAATCAAAATATTCTACTTTTATATTTTCAATATCTTGATCATCTTCTCCATCATTCCATTTATCTGTTTGTGAATCTTTGTCTTTTATATGATTATTGTCTTTATCTCTATCATCAGATATTTGAGCATAATTTGTTATAATATACAAATTTGAATTTGGATCTTTTACTTTAAAAGATATTTTAATATCTCTGTAATATAATGTATTTTGGTCAAATGCTGTAAGTAAATTATTTTTTCCATTTTCTTTTGACAAATATGTTGTTTTTACTTTTACAGCTTGTTCTGCATTTGCAGTTTCATTTCCGTTTTCATCATACATTTTCCACATATATTCTACATTTGTTGAATTTTCTGGCAAGTATTCTAAATATTCTGGAATATTGTCTGTTATTTCACTTGCATATCCATCTATTTCACCTTCATTGTATATTCTTATAGTATATGTTACTATATCACCAACATGAACTGTTAAAGGTTCTTTAGTATGTTCATAAGAAATTACTCCATTTTCATTTTTTACTTGAGGGATTCTGCTTGTAATATCTTTATCTTGTACTTTTGTTATAAATTTTCTCAAAGCCAAATCAAATTCTTTCACATATATTTTTTCAAAATCATCGTCATCTTCATTTCCTGGTACATATATATCATTTTCTAGTTCTTCCTTGTACTTTGGTAAATCTTCATCTTTTGGCAAATTTTTATCAATGTTGTTAGACTCTGAATCTACATCTTTAGAATATACTATTTCACCATATTTGTATTCAGAAATTTCAGCTATATTAGTTATATTTTCTTTTGGAATTGCATTTTCTAAAATCTTACATTCTATTTGTATATCTTCATAGTCTATTTTTGCTCCATCAAATGCTAGTAATTCTTTGTCTTTTAAATATGTAGTTATTGCTATTCTTCCATCTTCTGCTATTTTCCACTTATACTTATTATTAATTGTACTATTTTCTACATATTCTAAGTATGGTGGTAAATAATCTGTTATTTCACTTGCATATCCATCTATTTCTCCTTCATTATAAACCCTTATAGTATATATTATTTTATCTCCTGATTTTAAGCCTACAGGTACTTTTGAGTGATTATATATAGCAGTTGTTCCTGTTTCATTTTGTAAAGGTGTTATATCTACTTTTGGCTCTCTTGAGTTTTCTAATACTTCATTATTTATTAATGTTATAAATTTTCTTAAGCTTAAATCAAATGTTTTTACACGTATTTTTTCAAAATCATCATCATCTTGTTGTCCTTCATAAAAATATTCACTATTTGATAATTCAGTTGGATTATCATCATTTCCTTTATAATCTTCCATATTATCTTTTGATACTTTTGGATAATTTGCTGGTTCCGAGTCTATATCTTCTCCTATTTGTGTTGTTATTATTCTATTATCTTCTTTATTATATGCTTCATTTATCCAAGCAACATTTGTTAATATATTACTTTCATTAGCTTTTGCTGTATAAACTACTTTACATTTTAGCTCTATTGTTTCACTATCTAGTGTTCCATTTGTGTATGGATTTAGCTCTTGAGCTGGAGTTTCTTCTGTATTAATAATGTCAAGTATTACTTTATTTGTTGAGACTTCATATGTTATTTTATATGTATTTTTCTTAACTCCATTTCCGTCTTTTGATATTACAGAAGTAGTTGGCATACATATTAATCCTTCTGGTAATTGATCTATTATTTGACTAGCATATCCTGCTTTTTCACCTTCATTATATATTGTTATTGAGTAAGTTATAATATCATTTTCTTCAACTTCTAAAGGATCTTTTCTATGCTTATATGTAGCTGTATTTTTTGTTTCAATTGTTTTTGTATCTATTTGTGGTACTCTTGTATTCATTCCTAATGTTGTAATTTCATTATTATTTATTTTTGTAATATACTTTCTTAAAGCTAAATCAAATGTTTTTTCTGGTATATGTGTATTTGTTATTATATATTTATTTTCATTATTTGAGTCTTTTTTTATTGTTGATGTATACCCTTTAACTGAAACTTCTTCAACTTCATAATTTATGTCTATTCCATTTTCTTTTACTGGTAAATCTGTAAAAATGTAATTCCAATTATTTTCTTTATTTAAAGTTGCTGATTGTACTATTTGATCTCCATTTTTTATATTTACTATTATTGATTGTGGTCTTATCTTATCATAGTCACTTTCGTCATCCCATATTTTTTCTACTTCAATACTCTTAGTTTTGGTTTCATGTTTATTTGTTATTATATATTCTGGTATAGAATTTGAATTATTATTTTTTACTA
This sequence comes from uncultured Clostridia bacterium, assembly GCA_944393125.1. Lineage (GTDB taxonomy): Bacteria > Bacillota > Clostridia > TANB77 > CAG-508 > CAG-269. Next base: position 11,406 of record CALXZB010000002.1, read on the forward strand.
TCATTGAAGTATAACCTTCAATTTGTTCAAGTTCTTTTACACTATATTCTATAAGTTCATTATTTTCTTTTTCTGGTAAATTTGAGAAAGTATATTGCCAATTATTATTACTATTTAACTCAACATTATCATATTCTTCACCGTTTTTTAATAAAACTATTGTTATTTTATTTGGTCTTATTCCATCTTGGTTATTCTCATCTTCCCAAATTTTTACCACTCTTAAACTAGTTGTTCCTGGTACATATGTATTTGTTATTACATACCCTGTTTCCATGTCTCCTGTTGTTTCTGAACTATATTGAGCTGGTACTTCACTTTCTTGTACTGTGTATTCTATTTCTGTTCCATTTTCATATTTAGGTAGATTTTCAAATGTATGTTTCCAATTATTTGTAGTATTTAGTCCTATATTGTCATATTCTGTTCCATCTTTTAATAAATTCACTATTATTTCATTTGGTCTTATTCCATCTTGGTTGTTTGCATCTTCCCATATTTTTTCTACTGATACTTCTGTTGTTTCTGGTATGTATGTATTTGTTATTACATATCCTGTTTCCATGTCTCCTGTTGTTTCTGAAGCATATTGAGATGGCACTTCACTTTCTTGTACTGTGTATTCTATTTCTGTTCCATTTTCATATTTAGGCAAATTCTCAAATGTGTGTTTCCAAGTATTTGCATTATTTAGTTTTATACTGCTTTGTTCTTCTCCATTTTTTAATAACTTCACTGTTATTTCATTTGGTCTTATTCCATCTTGGTTGTTTCCATCTTCCCATATTTTTTCTACCTTTACACTTGTTGTTTCTGGTACATATGTATTTGTTATTACATATCCATTTTCCATATTTCCTGTTGTTTCTGAAGCATATTGAGATGGCACTTCACTTTCTTGTACTGTATATTCTATTTCTGTTCCATTTTCATATTTAGGTAAATTTTCAAATTTGTATTTCCAACTATTTGTAGTATTTAGTTTTATGCTACTTTGTTTTTCTCCATCTTTTAGTAAATCAATTGTTATTTCATTTGGTCTTATTCCATCTTGGTTGTTTCCATCTTCCCATATTTTTTCTACCTTTACACTTGTTGTTTCTGGTACATATGTATTTGTTATTACATATCCATTTTCCATATTTCCTGTTGTTTCTGAAGCATATTGAGATGGCACTTCACTTTCTTGTACTGTATATTCTATTTCTGTTCCATTTTCATATTTAGGTAAATTTTCAAATTTGTATTTCCAACTATTTGTAGTATTTAGTTTTATGCTACTTTGTTTTTCTCCATCTTTTAGTAAATCAATTGTTATTTCATTTGGTCTTATTCCATCTTGGTTATTCGCATCTTCCCATATTTTTTCTACTGTTACTCCTATTAATTCTGGCTCTGCTATAAATTCCATTGAAGTTGTTACTTCCTTTTTAGAAAGTTCTGCAATTGGCTGTTCTGCAGTTAATTTTATCTGTCCATTTTCTTCTGTTCCTTGTAGCCATAAATTTTTATTTGCAGTATAATGAACTATTTGTATTTGGACATTTACTTTTTTTCCTATATTTTTATCTATTTTTATATAAAATCCATCTGGATTTCCTATAAAGTCATTAATACTTGCATTTTCAATTATTGTGCCATTAGAATCTGTAAATTCATAATTAGTAGAAGCTATTTCTATATTATTTTCATCAGTTAATTTCATTGAAATTTTATATAAGAAATCATTATTTTTTTCTATTACTAATGGTCCAATTATGTAATTTGAATCTTTAATATTAGTATTTATTTTATATTTTCCATTTTCTTCTATTAACTTGTCTGTATTTACTTCTATTGGTGGATTATCTATTGTGTAATTATTCTCAGCAGTATATAAATTTGCTCCTTCTTTAGCTGAACTTATTAAATAATTATATACATCTTCAGCCATGTGTCTTCTTGAATCACCTAGTATATTATAGCTTATTGCATCTGTTGTTATATTTAACCAATTTTGGCTTTCTGTTTTGTCAAAATCTCCTCCATTTGTAAAAGTCCATATTGCAACCCTTTGAATAGCCATTATATCTGCTTCTGTAAGAGCTTCTTCTCCATAAATTTTTCCAGTAGTTGAATTATAATATTCAACTGTCCCTTCATATTCATCTTTCATAACTCCAGCTTTAGCAAGATATTCATCTTTATTTTCTTCTCCCATTATGTACATATTGTCTAAAAGCCATAATATTTCTCTATATTGATTTCCATTTACATCTAATAATTCTTTTACTATTTCATCTTCATCATTATCATTTTCAACTAATTTACTTAATAGTTCTTCCCTTCCTTGTTGTAAATCAAAAACTATATTATATTCTAGTATTGGACTAGAACCGGTAAAATTACCCCATGATGCACCATAGTCACCTTTTAGACAATATATATCTTTTTGTGTACTACTTAATCCTCCTTGTAAAGAATCGTATGTACTCATATGCCAAATATATTTTCCTTTATTTGTTGGGTCACCTATTCCATATCCTATACCATTTGGATTTAGTGCAGATAAATTAGTATATAATTTTCCTGTTCCTGCATATGTTGAATTTGAATAAAACATCCCCATTAATATTGCTGATATTACTCCTATTACTATTAGTATGCTTATGACTTTTTTTCTCATTTTTTCTTCCCTTCTTTTGTTTCTTTTTCAATTAAATTATACCTTTATGTCAAAAAAAAATCAATGTTTATTTTTAGAAATTATAATTTATAAAAAATATATACAAAAAAAGTAATACCTTTATTTTGTGGTATTACTTTTCTAAAATAATTCTAATTTATTATATTATAAATTTTTTTATCAATATAATTCCTATTGCTATGATTGCTAATAGTCCTAATACTAATGTAAAATATGTTTTTGCACTACCTGTTGATACTGCTAATATTACTTTTGCTATATCAATATCATCTTCACCATCTTTTTTGTTATCCGGTGTTGAATCTCTATCAGGTACATCATATTCATTTTTATCTTCAGATATTTCTGCAGTATTTGTTTTTAATGATAAATTATTCGAACCATTTATCCATGTTAATATAACTTCTACTGTTCTACTTTCACCTGGTTGTAATAAAACATTTTCTAATTGTTTTGTAGATATTACATTATTTCCTTCATCTACCCAATTTGGATTATCAGCTTGTACAAATTTTAGTCCTTCAGGTATATAATCCGTTATTTCTGTTGCATATCCTGGTATGTCTCCTTCATTTGTTATTGTAATTCCAAATCCAAATTTAACTGTAACTTTGTCTAATTTTTTTCTATGTAATTCTACTTTTACAACTGGTTCTGGATCTTCATGTCCGTTATATCCTGTTTCCGTTATTGTTTCTTTTCCATCTTCAATAACAATTACTTTTGTTACAAATTTTAATAGCGCTAAATCAAAATATTCTACTTTAATATTTTCAACATCTTGATCATCTTCACCATCATTCCATTGATCTGGTTCTGAGTCTTTATCTTTTACAGGATTATTGTTTTCATCTCTATCATCAGATATTTGTGCGTGATTTGTTATAATATATGAATTTGAGTTTGGATCTTTAACTTTAAATGCTATTTTTATATCTTTATATGACAATGTATTTCCATCAAATGCATTTATTAAATTATCTTCGTTGTTTTCTTTTGACAAATATGTTGTCTTGACTTTTACTGCTTGATCTACATTTTCAGTTTCATTTCCATTTTCATCATACATTTTCCACATATATTCTACATTTGTTGAATTCTCTGGTAAATATTCTAGATATTCTGGAATATCATCACTTACTTCATTAGCATATCCAGATATTTCTCCCTCATTATATACTCTTATTGTATATATTACTATGTCCCCTACATGAACAGTTAAAGGTTCTTTTGTATGTTCATAAGAAATGCTTCCATTTTCAATATTAGGTTGTGGTATTCTGCTTGTTATTTCTTTATCTTGAACTTGTGTTATAAACTTTCTTAATGCTAAATCAAATTCTTGTATATATATTTTTTCAAAGTCATCATCATCTTCGTTTCCTGGCACATATTCTTTGTCTATTTCTTCATTTTTATATGATGATAAGTCTTTATCTGCTGGTAGATAACCTTTGCTCTCCATATTATCTGCTGTTGAATCTATATCTTTTACTACTGTATTTCCATTATACCTATATTCAGATATTTCAGCTATGTTTGTTTGATTTTGTTTTAGTGCTGCATTTTCTAAAACTATACATTCTATTTTTAAATCTTCATAATCTAATGTATTTCCATCAAATGCTTTTAATTCTTTATCTCTTAAATATGTTGTTGTAACAATTCTTCCATCTTCTGAAAGTTCCCACCCATAATTATTGTTTATTTCGCTATCTTCTATATATTTCAAATATGGTGGTAAGTAATCTGTTACTTCACTTGCAAAACCATCTATACTTCCTTCATTATATACTCTTATTGTATATATTATTTTGTCTTCAACTTGAACAGATACTGGTTTTTTAGAATGTTTATATATTGCAGTAGTATCAGTTCCATTTATTAGATTTGAAACATCAACTTCAGGTTCTCTTATATATTTTCCATCTTTATCTTTTAGTTCTGTTCCATTTACTGAAGTAATGAATTTTCTTAAGCTTAAATCAAAATATTGTAATTGAACTCTTTCTATATCTTGATCATCATCTGTATCAATCCATACATCAGGTGTTGAATCTATATCTTCTATATCTTTATTTCCATCTTCATCTGTATGTTCAGATATTTGTGCATAATTTACTAATACTCTATTTGATGTTGCTTGCTCTACAACTTTACATAGCACTTGAGCATCTATATAATCAGGATTTTCTTCGTTTATTTCTCCTTCTTTATTTAGTGCTTTTAATAAATTTGCTTGATAATTAGCATCTCCTTTTTCAGCATTTAATTCTGCTCCTTGTCCTTTTGCAAACCATGTTGTTGTTATAACTTGTCTTCCATCATCATCTATTCCATCTAAACTCCAAATACCATTATATTCTTCATTGTTTACAACAAATTCTAGTCCTATTGGTAATGTATCTTTTATTTTGCTAGCATATCCATTGATTTCACCTTCATTATATACTCTTATTGTGTATAACACATAATCTCCTGGCTCAACAGTTAGTGCAGCTTTATCATCTTGTTTATATGTAATTTTTCCTGTTTCAGCATTTATTGATTGTACAACCGGCGCTCTCAAATATACTCCATCTTTGTTTCCTGTATCTGTTACATATTCTCCATTTTCAACTATTTGATCTTTACTTATTGCTGCTATATACTTAAATAATGCTAAATCAAATACCTTTTCTATTGGATTTATAACTACTTTTTCGAAGTCATCATCATCTTGTTGTCCTTTGTAGAAATATTCATTTTGTGATAAGTCTTCAGGATTTTCACTATTTCCTTTATAGTTTTCCATATTAGATTTATTTACAACTGCATTATTTATTTGAGGTAATGTATATGGTTCTGAATCTCTGTCTTCTCCAACATTAGTTGTTATTGTTTTATTATCTTCTACATTATAGGCTTCATTTATCCATGCTACATTTGTTAAAATAATTTGTTCTTTTGTGTCTGCTTCTTGTGCTACTTTACACTTTATTTCTATAACTTCATAATCTAAGCCATTTGAAATTGTATAAGGTTGTAAACTTTGTGCAATATTTTCAGTTGTATTTACTATTTTTAATACTATTTGATTTGTAATTGTGTTATATGACACTGTATATGTATTTTTTGCATTTCCATTTTTATCTTTTGAAGTTATTGTTGATGTTGTATTTGTTGACCTTATTAGTCCTGTTGGTAATTGATCTATTATTTCTGTTGCATATCCTGCTTTATTTCCTTCATTATAAATTCTTATTTGATATGTTATTTCATCTCCATCTTCTACTACAACTGGATCTTTTCTATGTTTATAAGTTGCTGTTGTTCCTGTAAGAAGTGTATCTAAAGATATATTAGTTAAATTTCTTGCATTTGGTATTTCTTTTTCATTACCATTTTTATCATTTAATCCAACTATATATTTTCTTAGTGCTAAGTCGAATTCCTCTGGTTTAGATATTAGATTTATAATTGTTTCTTGTTGTTGAGGAATAATTTCTACAAGTGGTTGCTCAGAATTTAATTTTATTTCATCTTCATTTTCTGTTCCTTGTAGCCATAATTTTTTTGAAATTGTTTTATATGATATTTTTATTTCAACATCTATGCTTTCTACTTTTTCTCTAGCTACTTTTATATAAAATTTTCCTTCTAATTTTTCTATTTCATTTTTTTCTTCATTTGTAAATACATAATCTGTATTATATTCTAGTTCTTTGCCTGTTTGATCTTTTACTATTATATCTAAATTATAATTTTGTTCATTATTTTTTTGAAGTTCTATTGGTCCTATAAAATAATTTTCTCCATCTCTGTTTGCATTTATAATATATTTATCATTTTGTATAGTCAAACCTGATGTATTTATATTTATTGGTGCCTCATTTAATTGATAACCGTTTTCAGCAGTATATTGGTTAGCACCATTTTCTGCACCTGCTATTAAAAATTTATATAAATCCATTCCTATTGCATTTCTAGATTCACTTATTGTTTTTAATTGACTATAATTTGTCCCATCAGTTGTTACAAATAGCCAAAGATCTTCTGCTGTTTTATCATAATTCCCACCATTTGTGAAATACCATATTGCCATTTTTTGAATTGCAATAATGTCAGCTCCTGTTAATTCTTCTCCTTGAGGGTAATCAATTTCTACTCCGTTCTCTATTTTGTAGTAATATTTTTCTCCTTCATATTCATATGAAAAGATTCCTATATTTTCTAAATATGAATCTATATCATCTCCTGATATATATGCATTATCTAAAATCCATAATATTTGTTTATATTGTTGCCCTTCAGTGTTTAATAAATCTTTTATAATTTCATCAGCATCATTACCATTATCTTTTAATTTATTTAATAAACTTTCTCTATCAGCTTGTAAGTCATAAGATAAATTATATTCAAGTATTTCATCTTCTTTTTGTTCAGTAAACCATGTTTGTCCATAATCAGCTTTTACACAATATAATTCTTTTTGTTCTTCACTTGTAGGTCCTGTCAAGCTATCTTGTACAAGTATATTCCATATATATTCACCTTTATTACTTGATCCTCCAACTGTTGGGTTTGGATTTCCATTTCCATATCCAACTCCATTTAAGTCTGTCTTTGATAACTTAACATATAATGGTTCATTTTCTACTCGTGCATATGTAATTAATTGATTAGCAATAATTGTTCCTAATACTAATAATATAATTAATATGCATATTACTCTTTTTTTCATATTTAATCTCTCCTAATACAAACTTTTATACATTATCTATTATACCTTTTTTACACTCTAAAATCAACATTTTTGTAATATTTTTTTGAAATTGTCATATGTTTTAATAATTGATTTTACAGGAGGCTTATAGTGAAACTTTATAAAGTATTTTTAGTGTTTGTTTTTGTTGTTTTATCTTTTAATTGTTTTGTATTAGCTGATGATGAAAATGAAGAAATAGTAAATAATGTATCTTCACTTATTGAAGTTTCATCTAATATTACGGAAGAGCCTACTATCAATTCTAGATCTGCTATTATCTATGATCGTACTTCTGGTTCTGTTTTATACGGAAAAAGTGAAAATGAGAAAAGAAAGATGGCTTCAACTACCAAAATTATGACTGCTATTATTGTTATTGAAAATTCAAATCTTGATGATATTGTAACAATTTCCTCAAAATCTGCGGGAACTGGTGGTTCAAGACTTGGTCTTCATACAAATGACAAAATTTCTGTTAGAGATTTACTTTATGGATTATTATTATGTTCTGGAAATGATGCAGCTGTTGCTCTGGCAGAATATGTTGGTGGTGATGTATCAAATTTTGCAACTTTAATGAACAATAAAAGTAAATCACTTGGGCTATATTCAACTCATTTTGTTACACCTCATGGTTTAGATAATGATGACCATTATACTACTGCATATGAACTTGCCGTTATAACAGATTATGCTCTAAAGAACGAAATTTTCTCAAATTTTGTTGGCACAAAGAATCATACTGTCTATATTAACGGTAATCCAAAAAATCTTTCTAATACAAATGAACTTCTAGGAAATTTAAATGGTGTATATGGAGTAAAAACAGGCTTTACTAATGGTGCTAATAGATGTCTTGTAACAGCTGTAAAACGTAATAATATGGATTTAATTTGTGTAGTTCTTGGTGCAGATACAAAAAAAGATAGAACACAAGATAGCATTAAGTTAATTGAATATGCTTTTAATAATTTTGAAATGGTTAATATTAAAGATAAAATACTAAATGAATTTGAAAATTGGAAATTGTGCAATTCTTCTAGTTTTGTTGTAAAAAAAGGATTATCTAATAATATAGATATTTTTTTAGCAGATTTACCTTTTGATTTTTTTCCAGTAAACAGTAATCATATTAATGATATTAGCATATATATATATTGTAAGAAAAATTTTGAAGCACCTTTACAATCTGAAACTGCAATAGGTTATCTTACTGTTAGTGTTCATAATAAAAACATACTTAGTTTAGATATATTTAATTCCAATGAAATTTTACATAAAAGCTGGATGAATTTTTACAATACTATGTTCAAAGATTATATTTTACATTTAGAATCTTTACTGTATGAAAAAATTTGATATTTATAGTATTGACAAATTTTAATTATTTTGTTATTATTATTAAGTCATTGATAAATTTTGCAGGTATAGTTTAGTGGTAAAACATAACCTTGCCAAGGTTGAGTTACGGGTCCGATTCCCGTTACCTGCTCCAGCTAATTTATTAAATGGCGACATAGCCAAGTGGTAAGGCACGAGTCTGCAAAACTCTGATCCCCGGTCCGAATCCGGGTGTCGCCTCCAATTTAAAAATACTGTTCTGTAAGACAGTATTTTATTTTTATATTTGATACAAAATATCATAGATTATTATAAAATAATGAATATTAATGAAAGAGATATTGTTTATGGAAAAGATGATTTGAAAATAGCTATAAAAGATATAGAAAACGGCGACAATTTAATTGAAGTAGAAACAGTATCAAATAATGTTAATATTGATACAATAGAAAAATTAAAAAAGAAAATTATTAATTTGCAAATTCCTGTTAATGCTAGCAATTTTTTTGTAAAAAAAGCAGAAATAAAATTAGATAAAATACTTAAAAGATAAACCTTTTAATTTAATATTGAAAACTAAAAGTTGACAAGCATTTTTATTTATAAGAAATAATGCAAGTGTTTTTGTATACAAATGTAAAAGTTATTGGAAAATATTTGACAAATATAAAAAAAAATGTTATTATATAGTTACATTAAACAAAACATTCAAAGTTCTGCGAATGTCATTTGTGCTTGTATGTGTATCACAACTACACATACTTTTTTTATATAAAACAGGATAGACCACAACATTCTATCCTGTTTTATAATATTATTATGTATCATTCACTTTGTTTTTTTCATCTTTTGTATTTGCTTTCATAGATTTTAATGCTTCAATTTCTTCTTTTTGTTTTAATAATTTATCTACTAATTGCAAAATTAGTTCTGCATTTGTCATATGTGCTTCCTCCCTTCCGTCCTTATGTAAAAGACTACCTTATGACAAGAAAGGTTGATAATATACTACTATATTTTACATAAAAAAACAAGCAAACATAGTAAAAATTTACAATTAATTTTTAGTTTAAGTAGATATTATTATAAAATAAAACAAGTTAATTTTATGTATAACATTTGTAAATTATAACACAGAAAAAAAGACTAACAGAACAAAAGGTTAGTATTTTTTTCAATATTAAAGACCAGGAAAACAATCCTAGTCTTTTTGTTTAATTATCTATTTTATTGAAAATCAAAAGAACAATGACTTATATAGTTTTTACAAATTATAATTTTATATTAAATATTATCTCTCATCTCCGTCTTTACTATCAAGACTATTATCTTGTTCCCTCATTTCAAACATATAAAAGAAATCCTCATGCATATTTCTAATAACATCTATATTTTTTGCTCTTTCATAAACAAATCTTGCAACATCATAAGCACTTAAAACAGTTTCATTAGAGTCTGTAATAATATCTACTTTTGATTTATCAATTCCCATTGGCAAAGAAACATCATATCCCGTCAAACCTCCAATTTGTGCTTTGGCAATTTCATCTTCATCAAGTTGTACTCTAAAATATACTTCATCTTTCAACTTTCTAGCCATTGCTTTGCAAGCAACATCTCTACTAATAGAATTACTTAATTCAAAATCAGATATTTCCAAGAAATATTTTCTATATTCTTCTGGTATTTCAGATGTTTTTAATTCTCTTGAAAATTTATAAATAAAAGAATTTATAATTCCTATAATTCCTTTTCCACCTTTTGAAACAGAAACATTTGATGCATCTCCTACTAATTTACTTGCTGTTCCAACTGATGGTCTTAGTCCATTATTTAATATACTATCTACATTTTTTCTATTAGAAAAGTGAAAATAATCATTATTTATATCACAATTTTTTATATCTACTATCATTAGTAATTTCCTCCTAGTTCTTAACAAATCTCATCCAATAGTGTTGATTTAAAATTATGATAACATATTTTTTCTTTTAAGTAAATAATAATTTTTATACTACTTTTTTATTTCTTCTATAATATTCTGCAATTAATTCATCAAGTTCAATGCTTAACTGATAAATTATGCTATAATCTTTGCCAGTAACAATACTTTCATTAAGTTTATCTCTTAATTTACAAATTTCTTCATTTAACATACAGCATCTCTCCTTTTTTACAATTATTTGTCAGTACACTTATAAATTAACATATTTTTACAATTGGGTCAATAAAATATTTCAAATATTTGCTTTTTCGTATGACCTTTTTCTTTAGATTTCACTGTATTTTGACATTTTATAACATAATATACCATAGTTTCACATTTTTTATATTACTTTTTTGTGTATTTTTTATTACATTAATGCAATTTGATTACAATTAAGACTTTTTTATTACAGAAAGCACCATTTTTGTGTCATCAAAAACACTTTTTAAAACTTGATCGACATATTGCTCATTAATTATTAGCATTTCTTCTAAATAATCAAAACTATTTATTTCTTTAAAAAAGTCCGCCAAAAACATTCTTGCAATATTTGATACATCGTTATATTCTTTAATATATTCACCATAAATTCTTTTCTTTATTCTATTAAATTCTTGTGAATCTATTGTAGTATTTTTCATATTATTTACTTGTTGTTTAATTTTTTCATATACTATTTCTGGTTTAGGAGATTGTCCTGTTATTAAAATGTGAGCATAGTCTTTAGAAAACTCATAATCTAAGCTTGGTGTCGCATATAGCAATCCTTCTTCGTATAATTCTTTATATAGTTTTGAACTTTTTCCAATAATCATATTTAATAATATTTCTACTGCTATATGTTTACGAACTCTTTCTTTCGTATCCGCTATTTTGTCTTTTATTCCTATTACAAATAAAGGTTGGCTTACATCCATTTTTTCTTCTACTTTATTTTTTACAATATCTTCTTTTTCTTTTGGATATATTCTTTTTATCTCTCCGTTTGCTTCTTTATTAATTAGCCTTTTCTTTATTTCCTCAAGTAATTTTTCAGGTTCAAAATCTCCACAAACTACCATAACCATGTTTGAAGGATTGTAAAAAGTATTATAACATTTATACAAAATTTCTTTATTTATGTGACTTATTGTTTCAATAGTTCCTGTTATATCTAGTTTTATAGGATGTTCATAATACATTGCTTCTAATGCATTTAGATATACTTTCCACTCTGGATAATCGTCATACATCATTATTTCTTGTCCTATTATTCCTTTTTCTTTTTCAACATTTTCATCTGTAAAATATGGATGTTGTATATAATCCATTAATTCATCTAAAGCAGGATAAAAATTTTCTGTACATTCAAATAAATATGCAGTGTGATCATTTGTAGTATATGCATTTGCTTCTACACCTAAAGCTGTAAGTGTGTCTAAACTATTTAATCCACTTTCTTGTTCAAACATCTTATGCTCCAAAAAGTGTGCCACACCTTTAGGGACTTCAGTTTCTTTATCTTCGCCTGGTACAATAAACTTACTATCATTTGAACCATAATTTGTTCCAATAATTGCATATTTTTTTTGAACTCCTTTTTTAGGAATAATCATTACTGTTAGCCCATTTTCAAGTTTTTCTACATAAACTTTTTCTTGTACTTTTAAATTTTCTATAATTTGCATTTATTTGTCCTCCTTTGATGTTTTATTGTCTTTTAAAAAATATATTGTATTTATTGTAACAGCTTTTGCAATTTCAATTATTTCTTCTTTTGTTACTTTTTGAATTTTCTTAATATATTCATCTAACGAAGTTTTAGAATCTGTTAATTCTTGTCCAAAGAAATAAGTAATTTCAGTATCTTGTTCATCAGCTATTCCTTTAATTCCTGATATTATTCCATTTTTAGCATTTATAATATCTTCATCAGTAAATATTCCATTTTTCATATCTTCTAATTGTTTGCGTATTATTTCCATTGTTTTTTTATAATTCTTTATTTCAATTCCACATTTTATAAATATATTACTTTTATATTTTACATAACTTGAACTTGCTGTATAAGCTAAACTAGCTTTTTCTCTTACTTCTTGAAACATTTTTGAATTTGCAGTTCCACCTAATATTGCATTATATAGCATTACATGATATTTTTGTTCTTCGTTTTTTAGATGCACATCTAATCCTATTGTTATTTTTCCTTGTACTACATCCATTTCTTCTATAATTTCTTGTTCTTCTATATCTTCTTTTTCTTCTAGTTTGTTAATTTTATATTTTGCATCTCTTTCTTGTAATTTTTTTATGTTTTCATTTTTCTCTAATATTTCTTTTAAATTTTTTACATTTCCTGAAATAAATATATCTATTTTACATTGAGATATCATTAATTTGTAATAATCATATAGTTCTTTTGGTGTAATAGCTTTTAAATCTTCTATATAGCCATATTTATATAATCCATAAGGCTTATCTTTATACATTTCTTCAATACATCTTTCTAATGCATATCCAGCTTTATTATCTGATTTTCCTTCTATAATCCTTTTGATGTTTTCTTTTTCTTGTTCAACATATTCCTTTTTAAATGCATCATTTTCTACCAAAGGATTAAATACAATTTCAAGTATTTTTTCTATTCCAGATTTTAATATATTTTCAGACTTTTGAGGAATAAAATTGTCATTTATACTTTCTAAATAAAATTTTAATATGTGGTTATCTCCCATTTTATCTAATCCACAGTCAAAACTTGCTCCATACATTTCTTCTAGCTCTTGGCTTATTTTTTCTTGTGTTGGCATATTTTTGCTTCCTCTTCTTAAAACTGCTGATATTAAGGCATTTTTAGTTACAGTTTCTTTTGATATAGGCATACTCAAAAATATTGCAATTAAATTTGTTTTAAACTTATCTGTTTCTATTTCATGTAGTTTTATTCCTTTTTTTATTTCTTTTCCATTATATCGCATTTTATACCATTCCTTTCCATTTATTAGTATAATATTTTTTAGAATATTTATTCAATTCCTATAGTAATTAATTTGTCAATATATTCTGCCATAAATATAGGTATATTTAATATTTTACCACTTTTATCTAAATTTCTTGCTGAAAACCTAACAGAAATTTTATTTTCATTCAATTCATTAAATTTTGTTAAACTTACATTGTTTATATTTTCGCTCGACTTAACCTCTATAGGTATAATTTCATTTTTATGTTGTATAATAAAATCTATTTCGTGCCTATCAAACACATAGTAATTAGGCTTGTTTTCAAATTTGAACATCAACATATTTAATATAAAATTTTCCGTTAATGCTCCTTTAAATTCCTCAAATAATTTATTTCCTTGAATAACTATTTTAGAATCTAAATTTGCTTTTCTTCTTAATAATCCTACATCTAACATATATAATTTAAAACTACTTAAATCTGTGTATGCATTTAGTGGAAAATCTGGTTTAGTTACATTAAATATTTTATTTACAATATTTGAATTATTTAACCAATCTATTGCATCTTCATATTCTCTTGCTCTAGCTCCTCTTTTAGCAACTTGGTACAAAAATTTTTTATTTTCCCTTGCAAGTTGTGATATTATACTTTCCCATATAATAGATATTTTTGATTGCATATTTGTAGAATCTGTGTGTTTTCCAAAATCATCTTCATAGCCTCTTAAAATTTGTTTTTGTATTCTATTTACTTCTTCTATATCTTTTGTTGATACCCACGTTTGTACTACTTCTGGCATGCCTCCTACTATAAAATATGATTTTATTTTTTCGCTTAATTGATTAAATATCATATCTGGTATTTTTTCAATTTTAGTTATTGATTCCATATATTCTACTAAATTTTTTTGATTATCTGCCAACAAAAATTCTGTAAATGTCATAGGATACATTTCTAAATATTCTACTTTTCCTACAGGAAATGAAGTATGTGATAATTTAATTCCAAGCAAGCTTCCCGCACAAACTATATGATACTCATTAGCTTCTTCTTGAAAGTATTTTAATGAATTTAATGCATCTGGACATTCTTGCACTTCATCAAATATAATTAATGTTTTACCTGGTTTTATTGCTTTTCCTGTTGCAAATACTAATTGTTCTAGTATTCTTTTGGGATCCTTTGTATTTGCAAATAATTCTTTAAGTGTTTCATCATGATCAAAGTTAAAATAGGCTATATTTTCGTATTCTTCTTTTCCAAATTCTTTCAATATATATGTTTTACCAACTTGTCTTGCACCTTTTAATATTAAAGGCTTTCTATCTATTCTATTTTTCCATTCAATTAGTTGTTCTTTTATATATCTACGCATTGAAATCACCTCTTTGTATTATATGTGTATTTATATAATATTATACACCTGTATTCACATTTTTGCAAGTTTTTCAAGATGTTTTATCACACTTTTTCAATTATTTTTCTATATTTTATCACATTTTTGTTTTTTGAAACTTTTGATAATTTCACACATATTTCCTATCTTATATTTAATTTTAGACTAAAGCTTGTTTAATTAAGCAAATCTCTACCTGCTGTAATCAACGTGTAACAATTTTGCTTAAAAATTAGAGGAAAAGCACCTTTTAAAATCTATCAAATGCTTTGTTTTATTCTTGGTTGCGGGGGTAGACTCGAACTTACGACCTTTGGGTTATGAGCAAAACCTAACCACTTTTTGGAAGTTTGTGAAAATTAGACTTTTTGTTGGTATTTCAGTATTTATAAAATTTTTTATACACAAAATATTTATGCATTTTTTGAGAAAATTTTACCCAATGTTTACCCAATTTGTATAGTATTTCTGTTCTAGTATTTTAGACTTTTGTAATGATTTTCAAAAAATTATTGGTGTTGTTTAATCTTAAATATTTTAAAAGAGGGCATCCTAAATAGGACACTCTCTTTATTTTTATTAATTATTAAAATTTTCTTTTTCTAGCAGCCTCTGATTTTTTCTTTCTCTTTACACTTGGTTTTTCATAATGTTCTCTTTTACGAACTTCTTGAAGAACCCCAT
Organism: uncultured Clostridia bacterium; assembly: GCA_944393125.1. Classification (GTDB taxonomy): domain Bacteria; phylum Bacillota; class Clostridia; order TANB77; family CAG-508; genus CAG-269. The sequence goes on from CALXZB010000002.1 coordinate 27,193, forward strand.
TTCTTGCACATTGTCTTTTAAACCTTTTTAGTGCATCTTCTATATTTCCATTATTAACTTTAATTTCTGACATTAATATTCCCCTCCTTCCGGCGTTTAGAACACTGTATGTGGGATTTTCCATCTCCTATATACGCTAATTATTATACATTATTTGGATATAGGTTGTCAAGCATTTTAGGAAATTTGTTTCGCTATTCTAAATATCATATGGAATAACTTTATGCACCTTTAAAGATTGTGGTACATCTATTATTCTTTGATTTGAAGAACCTCTAAATTTCAAGTTCAAATCTTTTTTATCTTCTTCAAATTTTCCATCTACAATTACATCAATATATGACATTAATTCTCTTGTTTCTGGCCAATTATCAAACATGTTTCCCATTACATCTTTGTCAAAAGTATATCCTGTGTAACACCAAATGTCTTTCTCTGGAAATTTTTCTTTTACCTTTTTTAATAATGGTAATAAACCTTGTTGGTTAGTATATTCTAATGGTTCACCACCTAGAAGTGAAAGACCAGCTACATATGGATGATCTAATTCTTTTATTATTCTATCAATATCTTCTTCTGTAAATTTTTTCCCATAGTTAAAGTCCCATGCTTGTGCATTAAAACATCCTTTGCAATGATGATTGCAACCACTTACAAATAGTGATACTCTAACTCCTTTTCCATTTGCTACATCTGCTATTTTTATATCTGCATAGTTCATTTTTTTGCCTCCGTTTAATTACTATTTTTTAGAAGTTCATAATATAATTACTCTTATATTGTGCTTCTCTTTCTCTTCCTAGTGCTGTATAAAATACTTGTGCTAATTTTTCATTTCCACTATCTTTTTGCTTTTGTATATAATCATATATATCATCATATGCTGTAACATTATCTTGCATTATAATACTTTCATATGAAGCATCATAATTCTGTAAAGGATAATAATATCTAGATTCACTATTATTATTAGTAATTAGTTTTCTTTTAAAATCTAAATTTAATCTTCCTGCACTTATGTTTCCACCATAAGTAGAATCTCCTATATTATCTTGTCCAGCAGTTCCTTCCAAACTTTTATCTCCAATTCTATGGTAATAATGGTAATAACCATCTGTTCCTAAAATATAAATATTATTTTCAAGAACAACTTCTTTGCTCTCAGTATTTGTTACTATTGTATATCCATTATAAATTTTTCCACCTATATGTAATCCTTGTAAGAAACTTATTAAAGATATATTATGTGTTATATAATCCCATTCGTCTTCTTTTAGCTCTGGCATTTGGAAATAATTAGTTGAACCTGAGAATTCATTATAATTTGCTATTGCAATTGATAAATTTGATTCTATTACATGTCTTATTACAGCTAATCTATGTATATTAAAATTAGATAATTCGTTTTCAATATGTTTAGAATCTTCAAATATTTTAGTAGTATCATCTGGCCATATAGGTTGTCCATTTGCATCACAAGCATTAGCATAAGTTAAACTTGTTAAGTTTAGAGTGTTTTTAACTTTATCTGTAAATTCTTTTGCTTTTCTGTAATATTCTTTTGCTTGATTGTTATCATTTATTAATTTTTCATATTCAGCATATTGGTCATCAGGATAGTTTGCTGTTTTTTTACATTGTACAGTTACTGTTCCATTTGATAAATATACAATTGAATCAATTCCATTAATATTAGCTATATAGTATTTAGTTCCATTTATTTTCGCATATGGATATGTTGTATTAGCATTAGATCCAGGTAATGGTACATATTCTTTTAGACTTTCATTTTGAATCTCTATTCCATTATATGTTATTTTATCTCCAGTTATTTCAATTCCATCTATTAAATATCCACTTTCATTAATATAATTTACTCCATCAACAGTTCCTTGTATTGTTATATAATTATCTAATGCATAAGTAATTACTATATCAATGCTTTCTTTTATATATCTACAACTATATGGTATATATGGTTTTAATCCATATTGGCTTGTATAATTTCCATCTAAGTCTGGATTTCCACTCTCATCTACTGAATTTTGATATGGCGAATATATATAAAATCCATCATACATTGTATATACTAATGCTGGTATATAGTTATCTAGTTCTTCCTCTGTATATCCATTCAATCTAAATGCAGACATTATTGAATTCCTAAAAGTCGAAATTGATGCTTCAATATCTCTTATTTTTGAGTTTGCTAATTCTGATGTTGTACTATTTTCTGCATTAATTTGATATGCTTTTATCGCATCATAGGTTGCTGCAGTTAATTGTGTATCATATAATGTTTGTGTATTTAAAGTTTGGATTTGATATTGTGCATACGCTGAAAGTACTAATGAGATAGGTAATATTATTATGACAAATATTATTGCCAGTTCTTGTATTTTCATATGTATTCATCTCACTTTTTTTATTGTTTCATATATTATAATTACTACATTTATCAAATTTTGTCAATAGATGATTTTGGTAATCTTACCACCAAAAAGCTTAAAAGAGTGTATAAATACACCCTTTTAAATTTTATAAATTTATTCTGAAAAAATTCGGTCAAATTCTTCTCCTTCAATTTTTTCTTTTTCTAATAATACACTTGCTACTGCATGAAGTTTATCTACATGCTCAGTTAAAATAGCTTTTGCTCTATTATATGCAATATCTACAATTTTCTTAACTTCTTCGTCAATTATTCCTGCAGTTTCTTCAGAGTAATCTTTTGTTTGTGCAAAGTCTCTTCCTAAAAATACTTCTCCTTGACCTCCACCAAACATTATTGTTCCTACTCTTTCACTCATTCCGTATTTTGTTACCATGTTTCTTGCAATTTGAGTTGCTCTTTCAATATCATTGCTAGCTCCTGTAGATATATCATTTAATATAATTGCCTCTGCAACTCTACCACCAAGTAGTGATACTATATTTTCTTCCATTTCTGTTTTTGACATAAAAGATTTATCTTCTGTTGGTCTATACATTGTATAACCACCAGCCATTCCTCTTGGTATTATTGAAATTTGATGTACAGGATCTTGTGTTTCAAGATATCTACTTACTACTGCATGGCCTGCTTCATGATATGCTACTAATCTATTTTCTTTTTCACTTCTTACTCTTGTCTTCTTTTCAGGTCCCATAGTTACTTTTACCATGGCATCTTCAATTTCTTTCATACCAATTTCTTTATAATTTTTTCTTGCTGCTAATAATGCAGCTTCATTTAATACATTCTCTAAATCTGCTCCTGCAAATCCTGATGTATTTTTTGCTATTACTTTTAAATCTACATCATCTGATAATTTCTTTTTACGTGCATGAACTTCTAGTATTTGTTCTCTTGCTTTTACATCTGGGCTTGATACAACTATTTGTCTATCAAATCTTCCTGCTCTTAATAAAGCTTTATCTAGTACGTCTGGTCTATTTGTTGCCGCTAAGATAATTACACCTTCATTATCAGAGAATCCATCCATTTCAACTAATAATTGGTTTAATGTTTGCTCTCTTTCGTCATGTCCTCCACCTAGTCCTGCACCTCTTTGACGCCCTACAGCATCAATTTCATCTATAAATATTATACATGGTGCAGATTTTTTGGCTTGTTCAAATAAATCTCTTACTCTTGAAGCTCCAACACCTACAAACATTTCAACAAAGTCTGAACCACTTATTATATAAAATGGAACTCCTGCTTCTCCTGCTACTGCTTTTGCAAGTAATGTTTTTCCTGTTCCTGGTTGGCCAACTAGTAATACACCTTTTGGAATTCTTGCTCCCATGTCTGTGAATTTCTTTGGATTTTTTAAGAATTCTACAATTTCTTGTAATTCTTCTTTTTCTTCGTCAACTCCTGCAACATCATCAAATGTTACTCTATTTTTCTCTCCTGCATTTACAAGTCTTGCTTTGCTTTTTCCAAATGACATACTTCCTCTTGCACTATTTTGATTTCCTCCACTTAACATTAAAAACCAGAAAATAAAAAATATTATTAACAATCCAAATGGTGTTATTAAACTTAATACTGTTATCCAGATTGATTCTTTTTCTTCTTCTAATGAAAATTCACCTGTTTTTAAGTCTTCTTCTATATAATTCATAAAACTATCAACACTTGGCAAATTAACTTCTCTTTCTAATTTTGAGCTTTTCAATTTAACTGTAGCTAAATTACCATCTGATGAAATTTTTATGTTTTCAACTTCTCCATTTTCAATGTTAGTAATTAATTCTGAATAAGTCATTTTAGAACTACTATTTTCCATTATCGATGATAATAGTATTATAACTATTACTCCTATTATTAGCCACATTGCTAATGTTTTTATTCCTTTTTTCACTTTTTTTAAGTCCTCCTACTTCATTATTATACATTTGAAAATATAACATACCTTTTATAAATTTTCAATAGTTTTTTCGTGACTTTTTTGTGTCCTTTTCATTACATCTTTTAAAGTTTTCTACGGTTTCTCATTTTAGAGTTATATTTTGTTTATATATATTTTTTTATTTTTTATTGAAAATTTTATATACTTATTTGGTGTTAAATATTTATTTCCTATATTATTATTATATAGTTTTATTATATCTTCTATGTGAATTTTCTCAATGCCTTGTGTACCACCATTAATTTTTTTTACTGCTAATAAAATTATTCTACTTTTAATTACTTTATTCTGTTTATTGAATTCTTTTAAATTTAATATTATTTGATTTTCAGTTTCTTGGATTAATAATTTATTGTAGACTTCTTTTGCTTGTAATTCTATATAACTACTTTCTTCCGTAGCGACTTGTGACAATCTATCTATTGTTTCAATAATATTTGGATTAAATTCCTTTTTTATATACGGAATAACGATATTACGAATTTTATTTCTTGTATAGTCATTTTCAAAATTTGTTTTATCTATTCGTGGTTCTAGTTTGTTTTCTTCGCAATATTGCTCTATTTCCTGTCTTTCACATTCTATTAATGGTCTAATATATTTGTTGTCTCTTTTAGGTTCAATTCCTTTAAGTCCTGAAACCGAACTTCCCCTAAGCAAATTCATTATTATTGTTTCTATTTTATCATTTTTATTGTGTGCTATCGCAATTTTATTTGCATCAACTTTTTGTAAAACTTCTTCAAAAAAATCATAACGTATTTTTCTTCCAGTTTCCTCTGTCCCTAATTTTTTTGCTTTTGCAATTTGTTCAACATCTGCTCTTTTTACAAAAAATTGTATGTTATTTTTTTCACAATATTTTTGTACATATCTTTCATCTTCATCTGCTTCTTTTCTTATCATGTGATTTATATGTGCTACATATATATCAAAATTCAATTCTTCTTTAATTTCATTTAAAATATTTAGCATGGAAATAGAATCAGGTCCTCCTGAAACACCCAGTACTATTTTATCACCTGATTCTATTAGTTTATATTTTATTATAGTATTAATTACTTTATTCTTCATTTATTATTACTCCATATATTAGTCATCAAATCTTCTTTCCAAATTAGCAAATTTTGTATAATTACCCATCCATAATAATTCAACTGTTCCTGTTGAACCACCTCTTTGTTTAGCTATTATAACTTCTGCTATATCTTTTTTCTCACTTTCTTTATTATAGTAATCATCTCTATATAAAAACATTACTATATCAGCATCTTGCTCTATTGCTCCTGATTCACGTAAATCCGAAAGCATAGGTCTATGGTCAGGTCTTTGTTCAACAGCTCTTGATAACTGTGATAGTGCAATTACAGGCACATTTATTTCTTTTGCTAATATCTTTAAAGATCTACTTATTTCAGATATTTCTTGTTCTCTGCTTCCTGCTCTTTTATTGCTTCCTTGTACTAGCTGTAAATAATCTATTACTACTAGTCCTAAATTTTTTTCCATTTTTAGTTTTCTACATTTAGTTCTTATTTCCATAACGGAAATTCCTGGTGTGTCATCTATATATATTTCAGATTCTGATAGCGGTCCTATTGCTCCTGCTAGTTTTACCCAATCATCTTCTTCTAGTTTTCCTGTTCTTACTTTATTACTATCTACCATTGCTTCACTACATAAAATTCTGTTTACTAATTGTTCTTTTGACATTTCTAAACTAAATATGGCAACAGGTGCATTTCCTCGTAAAGCAGCATTTGTTGCTATATTTAAGGCAAATGCTGTTTTTCCCATAGCAGGTCTTGCTGCTACTAATATTAATTCTGAACCATGTAATCCCGCTGTTTTATAATCTAATTCTACAAATCCTGTTGGCACTCCTGTAACATGTTGTTTTCTATTATATAATTCTTCTAGTTTTGTAAAGCTTTCTACTAATACATCTTTTATTGGTGTATACCCTTTTTGATTTTTGCTTTGCATAATATCAAAAATTTTCTTTTCAGCACCATCCATTATGTCTTCAACATCTTCTGTTGGATTATAGCCTAATTCAATTATTTCGTTTGCCGTTTTTATTAATTTTCTTAGTAACGCTTTTTCTTCTACTATTTTTATATATTTTTGAACATTTGCTGTTGTTGGAACTTTGTCTGGTAAGCTTGCAAGATATTCATATCCTCCAACTTGCTCAAATTTGTCCATAGATTCTAATTCATCTTTTAGTGTTATAATATCTATTGGTTCTGATTTATTATATAAATTAATTATTGCCTGATATATTGCTTGATTATCATTTCTATAAAAAGCATCTTCTTTTAGTACTTCTATTGCTGAATTTACTGCGTCTTTGTCTGTTAACATACTTCCTAGAACTGCTTGCTCAGCATCTATATCATGTGGTGGTATTTTCCCTAGTTCCATTTTTTGCTCCTTTTAAAATTAACTTACAACATCAATTTTAATTTTTCCTGATACACCTTCATATAGTTTTACATCTATATTATGAGCTCCTAATGTTTTAATTGTTTCTTTTAAGTCAATTTTCTTTTTGTCTATTTTAATATTATGTTGTTTTTCCAAATTTTCAGATATATCTTTTGCAGAAACTCCTCCAAAAATTTTTCCATTTTCTCCTGCTTTAACTTGGATTCTTACCATTATTTTAGTTAATTTTTCAGCAATCTTTTTTGCATCTTCTTTTTCTGTGTCTTTTCTATATTGATTTGCATCTTTTTGTGCTTTTAATTTACTCATATTTTCAGAATTAGCTTCAACTGCTAAGTTTTTTGGAAATAAGAAATTACGAGCATACCCATCTGATGCATTTATTATTTCATCTTTTTTTCCTACTCCTTTTATATCTGCTTTTAAAATAACTTTCATATTCATCTTCCTCCATTTATGTTAGCATATTATTCTTTTTCTGAAAAATATTCTTCTATTTTTTCAATTAATTCTTTTTTAGCTTCTTCAATAGTTTTATTTTCTAGTTGTGCACCAGCTAGAGTAATATGTCCTCCGCCTCCAAGTTTTTCAAGTATTACTTGAACATTTATATCTCCTATTGAACGGCCACTTATACATATTTTGTCTTCCATTGTTCCTAAAACAAATGATGCTGTTATATTACCAATAGTAAGTAGTTCATCTGCTGATTTTGCACATATTAAACTTGTATCTTTTTCTTGTGTTTCATATGTTGCTATTGCTATTGTGTCATGTATTACTTCTGCTTTTCTAACAATTTCTGATATTTTATTATAAGTTTCTAAATCACTTTGGAACCATTTTTTTACTTTTATTATATCAATTCCACATCTACGTAAATATGCTGCTGCCTCAAATGTTCTTACACCTGTTTTAAAAGTAAAGTTTTTTGTGTCCATCATTATTCCTGCATATAAAGCTTCTGCTTCTATTGTTGGTAATTCAATTTCATTTTGAGTATATTGAATTAATTCTGCAACTAATTCTGATGCTGATGAAGCATATACTTCTTGGAAAGTTAGTATACTTTGATCTATAAAGTCTGTTCCTCTCCTATGATGGTCTATTACTACTATTTTATTTGTTTTATCTAATAATTCTGGTACTTCTACATATGATTTTTTGTGTGTATCTACAATTACTAATAATGTTTCATTATCTATTTTGTCAAGTGCTTCATCTTTATTTATTATCACATTTTTATATTCTTCTTCTATATTTTCTATAAATGTTTTTATTGATGTTGATTCATTATTTACTATATAAGTTTCTTTTCTTAAACTTGTTGCAATTCTATATATCCCTAATGCTGAACCCATTGCATCTATATCTGGATTTATATGTCCCATTATTATTACTTTTTCACATTCTGATATTAGTTCTTCTAGTGCATGTGCTACAATTCTTGCTTTTACTTTTGTTCTTTTTTCAACTTCTTCTACTTTTCCTCCAAAGAATTGGTATTTTCCATCTTCTCTTATTACTGCTTGATCTCCACCTCTACCTAATATTACATCCATTGCAGAAGATGCTGATTTATATACTTCTTTATCTGTGTTTCCTTCGTTTGATATTGCAATACTTAATGTTAATTGAATTTTGTCTTTTCTTACTATATCTTTTATAGAATCTAATATTGCAAATTTGTTTTCTTTTAATTGTTCTAAATATCTTTGTTCAAATATATATACATAAGTATCTCTATCTTCTTTTACTAATATTCCATTTGTTTCATTTACCCAGTCATATATTGTGCTTTCTACTTTTGCCATTAATTGTGCTTTTTGCTCTGTGTCTACCCTTTGCATTACTTCTTCATAGTTGTCTACCATTATAATTCCAACACAGGTTTTTTTATTTTCATTTTCTTTTTGTAGCTCATATTTTTCTGTTTCATCTATGAAATATAAAATAAGCATATATTCTGCAACTTTTTTTCTTTCACTTCTTTTTGTTTTTGCAAATTCAGCTTGTATTTTATATTGTTTTTTACCTATTTCTAAGTTTTTTATTATTGATTTCTTTTTTTGATCTTTGTCTTTTTCAATTTCTGCTTTAATATCTATTATTAAATCACTTATGTAATTGTTTATATCAATATTTGCAAATTCAGTTATAAATTTTGAACTTTTCCATATAATGTTTCCATCTGTTTCTAGTATTAGTAATGGAAATGGCGCATTTATTAAACTGCTTTTTGCAGCTGAGTCTACATTTAGTGTTAAGTCTTGTAATTGCTCAGATATCTCACTTCTTCTTTTGTTGTTTGCAAAATATGTATATGCTAGTATTGCTATATAAAATATTATTGATGGTATTATCATGTATTTTTTTAAACATGATAATATTACTAATAATATAAATATTATTACTAGATATATTTTTGTTCTTGATACTAAATTATCAAATAATTTTCTATTACTATTTCCTGACATTTTTATCTCCTTTTATACTATTCTAGTATACTTCTAAATAGGCTTTTTGTCAAGTTTTTAATAGCCAAAAGAATAGGTCTACTCAATCTTTTATTTGATGCTGTTTCTTCTACTATGCTATTTGCTAAAGAAACTTTTTACGGTTTTTATGCTCATCTATCACAAATAAAAGTACAAAATTGGCCCTACAAATTATATATTTGTATCACTTTCTAAAAAAAACCACTATTTCTAGTGATTTTTTTAGATTTTTATATACCGATATTGCCTATCTTATATCTCTATATTTTTTAAAATTTATTCCAATTACTATAATAAAGATAACTAATCCTGCAATAATAAAGAACATTATATTATTTAATCCTGCTTTTGGTAATTCTGTAGTTGCAACTGTATTATCTTTATCCTTATTGTTATTTTGTTCTTGTGTTACTGTTTCTTCTTGAACTGGCTCATTTGGTGTAATAGTTTCAGGTATTTTTCCTATAGTTAATGTTATTGTTTCTAAAGTTTCATTTCCTGTATTTTCTTCAACTGTAATGTAAATTGATTTTTTCTCCTCACCTATATACAAATATCCTTTTGCCTCTCCTACTTCGATTGCAGTTATTTCCGAATAATCGTTGGTAAATTCTACACAACTACCATTATATAATCCGTGACCTGTAATTTTTTCAGTTGTTTTAATTTTACACTTTTGCCCTACTTTTAATGTAATTGTATAATCTGCATTTTCTTTTGTTATATCACTATATATAAAAGAATCCACAATTTCTTTTAATTTTGAAAAATCAGCATCAGTATTTACAGTTAATGTAGCTACTAATTTGCAAGATGTTTCTGTCATATCTTGTTTTTCAACTGTAAATACATAAGAATTTGCTCCTTTAGCATCTGATATATTTTGTGTTTCTGGATAAATAGCATTTACATATTCTATTACTCTATCTCCAAATTCAGATGTATAAATAGTATTTTGATTATTTGATTCTATTATAGTTCCATCTTCTGTATTTAAATCATCAATAATAATATATGAATTGTTACTATCTAAAGAACCATTAAATGAACTTTCTAAATATGAAAGCAAGAAATATATGCTTGCATCTTCAAATTCTACTCCTTGAATATTAGCAACTGCTATATATCCAAGCATAGGTAAAATCAAATTATCTGTTTGTTTTTTAAATTCCTCATAACTCATACCTTTTTCAATAGGAAGTTCAAATGAAAATGTAGGCTTATCTGTCAAGTCATAATTTAAAACATAATTTTCATTATCTATAGTTATATTTATGACATTATTTGATACTGAAATGTTGTAATTATCTTTATTAGCTTCTGATGATTCAAATTTTTCAAATGTATCAGTTAAATTCTCATCTGTTACAGGTATAAAAGTAGCAAAACAAGTTGTATTTAATTGAATAAGTATTGCCGTAAAAAGTAAAATAGTTATTAAAATGTTTTTGTTTTTCAACATAAAATCCCACCTTTCTATATTAGACTCTCTTAATTTTTATTATAACATAACATTTGTAAAAATACACCTTAATATATGTCCCACACATTATATGTTTGGTCTCCTCCATATTGTGTTGTCCATCCTCCTGTTACTGTCTTCGTTCCTGCTTTTGTCGCTGTGAATTGGACATTAGACTTTAGAGAAACTACGGCACGCACCCCATAAGCATTGCTGCTGTTGTCGTGCACATAGCCTCCTAAGCTCGAGGACACTAAATAAAGGTATCTGGTGTAGCTAACAGAGGAAAGCCAGTAATTTGAGTAGTTATCAATCATGTTTTGGTATTTTGTGTATGGTTCTTGGTATATTTTTCGGAATGTTGCAGTTGTATTTGTATCTGCATTTGGTGAATCTGTATATTTTGTGTACCAGGCATCTAACATTGCTTTTGTTAGTACTCCTGCACTTTCTCCGTATTGGCTTGTATTTACATACATATCCCAATTTCTTTTTTGATATGTTTCTTCTGCTGTACTTCCAGCACTCCAACTACTGTTTATATTTCCTGTTAATATATATTCACTTATATATCCATAATTGGTTCCACTTGAGTGTCTATAATCCTCTGGGTTTCCTGCTGATATTAATGTTACCATATCTCCTTCTACATCAAATATTCTCCATCCTGTTATTGCTTCTCCTGTTTCTTTATCTTTTACATAATTATATGTTGTATTATATGGTGTCGCATTTCCATTTCTACTACTTCCTGCTGTAAATCCTCCAAATTGGAAGACTGTATTTGGTTTACTTGTACTTCCATTTGCTGTTACTAAACTTGTTTTTAATCCTGTTTGTATTGAGTTTATTTCTTCTTCTGTCCAGGTTCCTGCATCATAATTTACAAAATCTCCTATGTGTAATCCATCTGGATTTTCTCCTGTTGGGTCAAATAGTTCACTTGGTGTTACTGGTGTTGGCAATTCTGGTGGCAATGCTCCTGATGTTCCTTCTTCTCCTGGTTGTACTGGGGTTGCTTCTATTATTGCTGTTATTTTTGCTGTTTCATCCTGTGTTTTTGGTACTTTTATTAGTTCAACTCTTACTACTATTTTTGCTTCTTCTCCTGCTTTTAAACTTGTTTTCTCTAATTCTGCTATTGTACTAAAATATTCTTCATTATTATTTCCTATTGCTATTGCTATATCTGCTGATAAATCATCACTCATATTTTTCATAATATATGTTGCTGTTACATAATCTGATTTTGTTACTAATCCTCTTACTTCTAATGTTGCATGTGTATCATCTACTACTTCTGCTGTTACTTTTCCTGAATCTGATACTTCTGTGGTTTCTAGAAATTTTACTATAAAATTTGATTGGTCTGGATTTGCTACTGTGTTTCCTGTTATGTTTAATTGTGTACTTGTTATTGCTGCAAATCCTACTCCTATTAGTAATACTACTGATACTAAAGCTATTAGTATAAGTCTGGTTCTACTTATCATTTTTCTCCTCCTCTTTTCTTTCTTTTTTTAGTATATCATTTTGTTATTTTTTTGTCTAGATTTTTATTTTAAAATACCAAAAATCTCCATTGATTATTTATACAGAAAATTATACAATTTATTTAGTAGGGGGATAAAATTATTTATGAAAAAAAACAGAGAATTTTGGATAATAGTTAAAGATATATTAAGTAATGAAACAGTTCAAAGCTTACAAATTTATAAACATCACTATGGATCTAATCGTTATGAGCATAGCCTTTCTGTTGCTTATTATTCTTACAAAGTTTCTAAATTTTTAGGACTTGACCATGTTTCTTGTGCAAGAGGTGGCTTACTTCATGATTTATTTTTGTATGACTGTAGAGATTCAAATGCTAAACCAAAAAATCACATTAAAGAACATCCTAAAACAGCACTAGATAATGCAAAAAAATTGTTTATTTTAAATGACATTGAAGAAGATGTTATTTTAAAACATATGTGGCCTATTACTTTTTCTAAACCTAAATATTTAGAAAGTTTTACCGTTACTTTTGTTGATAAATATTGCTCTATTAAAGAATTTTTTGATTATACTAAATATGTTTTATGGAACTGGTATTTTTCAATGCTTTACATAGAATAATTTCGTTTATTTTCTTCTTCGCCCTCAGTTCCAGTTGTTAATGTGACTTAATAATAAACTGTATTTTCAGGTTTTTTAGCAACAAAGTCAACTTCTAATTCATCATATTTTCCTATGAAAAATATAATTCCAGACTATGCATTACATTTGAATTTTAGAATGTCTTATAAAGTTTACAAATTATTCACATAAAATTATAGTAATTTGACAATATTTATGATATACTATTTATAAATTTAAAAGAGAGGAGAATATTATGTCAAAAGTAATAGACAGAATGCAAAAGATTGTTTCTGAACTTCCTCAAGATTACTTTGACAACATGGATGAATATGCAACAGTAGGCGCACTTATTGATTTATATTTAAAGAAATATGGTGAAGATGAAACAACTTTAATTCCAGGTACAAATACACATATGAATTATGAATATTTTAAAAATCTTTATAATAAGTTTAAAAAAAATTAGGAGGTTAAAAATATGTTTTTTTTACAAAATGCATTAAAATCAATTAATTTACAAAATGATTCTTTATATGATTTTCTTTATGATATGGTCTTATTTATAGGATTACAAAAAAGTGAAGAAGATATTAAAAATGGTAGAGTTATGACTATTGAAGAATCAAAGGAAAGGATGAAAGTTACTTATGAATATCTTGATATCTGAAAGTGCTCACCAAAATATTAGTAATATATAATTATGTATTTTATTTCTGAAAAAGAAAATTTTATTAATATTCGTTATGTTTTAAGTGATAGGCAAAATCGTACTCAATTCTTAGAATTACATAAAAAAGAAATTTTTGATATCATAAATTTTTTAAATCAATTTATTTAAATCCCGTTTTGAATAAATCCCAAAGTCACTACATATTTTCAAGTTTTTTCAAAATTATGCAAAAACTTTGTATTTTTGTATATTTTTTCATTTTAATAACTCAATTATAATATAGCATTCTTTTTATATCTCACTTAAAGTTTACAAATTATTCACATAAAATTATAGTAATTTGAGTATATTTATGTTATACTATTAGTATATTTTAATGAAAGGAGGTTTATGATGTCAAATATTAATGATAATTTTATAAAAGCTATTGGATCGTTGCCTTATGACATTGATGAAGAAATAAAAATTAAAGATATCATTGTAATTCTTCAAGATGTAACAAAAAAATATATTGAACTTTTTGGAACTAACGATTTAAATGAAAATGATAAGACATGCATTCAAAGTATTTTGACTGCCCATACAGCACAAAATATATTGCAAGAAAAAAATAACTAGAAAGGATTGATTTTAATATGAAAGAACCTAACGAAAAAATTCAAATAGAAAAAATTGTTGATATGCTAAAAAATTCAGAGCAAAATGTAACATTTTATGATTGTCTTTATAACTTATATGTACTATTAGGTATTGTCAAAGGTGTGAATGAAATTAATTTAGAAAATGGTATTCCTTTAGATGATTTTTTGACAGAAAGAGAGGCTTTATATGAAAATTATAATAGAAAATCTAGCTAAAAAAGGACTCGATGATATATTTTGTTATAATATACAATATTCTATAGAAAATGCTATAAATACCGATTATGCTATAACTGAATATATTAAAACTCTAATTACTTCCCCATATATTGGAAGATGCATTCCAGAGATGAAAAATAATCATTTTAGGGAAATTATATATCAAAAGAATCCAAAATCTTCATATCGTATTATGTATTACATACATGATTCTAAAAATTCTATTCATATCTTTAATATTATGAATTCTAAACAAGATTTTAATCATATTTTAACAATGCACAATTATTTCCAAAACTATTTTGAAATTTAATCAATATTCATTACACTTTTTTATTTACACATACTAATCTTAAAAAATATTTAATCTTATTAATAATATTTTTCACAAAATAAAACAAGGCAGAAAACCTTAAATTTTCCACCCCGTTATTGAAATATATTCAATTATTTATTCATTTACTGTTTCAGTAACTACTTCATTATTTTCAGTTGAAGTTTCTTTTTCGTCTTCTCCTTCAACTTTAATTTGTACATCTTGATATACTTTCATACCAGTACCTGCTGGGATAAGTTTACCAATAATTACATTTTCTTTTAGTCCAATTAAGTCATCTTCTTTACCTTTAATAGCTGCTTCTGTTAATACTCTAGTTGTCTCTTGGAATGAAGCTGCAGACAAGAAGCTATCTGTTGCTAAAGATGCTTTAGTAATACCTAGTAATACTCTCTTACCAGTTGCAATACGTTTTCCTTTTTCTTCAGCCTTTTTATTATTTTCTTCAAAGTCATACATATCAACTAAAGAACCTGGGAACATACCTGTATCTCCGCCATCTTCAACTCTAACTTTTCTAAGCATTTGTCTTGCAATAACCTCAATGTGTTTATCATTAATATCAACACCTTGGTTTCTATATACTTTTTGAACTTCAGAAATTACATATTCATAAACTCCTTCTGGTCCTTTAATTGCAAGTATTTCAGCTGGATTTATAGAACCTTCTATAAGTGGTTGTGCAGCTTTTACTTCATCTCCATCTTTTACTTTTAATTTTGAACCAAATGGTATAGTATATGTTCTAGAATCATCTTTAGATGTAACAATAATTTCTTTTTTCTTCTTTGTTTCAGAAATTTTAACTTTACCATCAATTTCTGTTATAACAGCTAATCCCTTTGGTTTTCTAGCTTCAAAGATTTCTTCAACTCTAGGAAGACCTTGAGTGATATCTGCAACACCTGCAACACCACCAGAGTGTATAGTTCTCATGGTTAACTGTGTACCAGGTTCACCAATTGATTGTGCTGCTATAATACCAACAGATTCTCCTATTGAAACTTCTTCTCTTCTTGCTAGTCCCATACCATAACATTTTTGGCATACACCATGCTTACTTCTACATCCAATTACTGAACGAACATAAACTTGTGTTATACCAGCATCTACTATTTGTTTTGCTATATTTTTATTTATCATTGTATTTGTATCTACAATCAATTCTCCTGTTTCAGGATGTACTATATCATTTAATGGGAATCTACCTTCTAATCTTTCTTCTAGTTTTTCAACTACTTGATTTCCATCTTTAATATCTTCTAGCATTAAACCTTCATGTGTTCCACAATCATGTTCTCTTACTATTATGTCTTGTGATACATCAACAAGTCTTCTTGTTAAATATCCAGAGTCAGCTGTTCTTAAAGCTGTATCTGATAAACCTTTACGTGCACCATGTGAAGAAATGAAATATTCTAGAGCATCTAGTCCTTCACGGAAACATGATTTTATTGGTATTTCAACAGCTTTACCAGTAGTACTTGCCATAAGTCCACGCATACCTGCAATTTGTCTTAATTGGTTCATATTACCACGGGCTCCTGATTTAACCATCATATATATTGGGTTTAAGTCATCAAAATTTTCTTCCATTGCCTTACTTACATCGTTTGTAGCTTTATCCCAAATATTAACAACTGTTTTATATCTTTCATCATCAGTTATCAAACCTCTTCTATATTGGTTTCTAACTTTTTCTACTTGTTTTTCAGCATCTGCTAATATGTCTTTTTTTGCAGCAGGTACTTCAACATCTGCTACTGAGAATGTAATACCAGCTAATGTTGAATATTTGAATCCTAATTCTTTAATATAATCTATTACTTCTGCTGATTCAGTTAAGCCATGTTTTTCTATAACTTTATCTATTATTGTACCCATTGATTTTTTCATTACAGGAAAATCTATTTCATATTGGAATGGATCTTCGTTTCTATCTATAAATCCTAAATCTTGTGGAATACCTTGGTTAAATATAATTCTACCAACACTTGTAGGGATTTTCTTTGATTTCATTTCGCCATTTATCTCTTTTGTTATTTTTACGAAAATCTTTGCATGTATTCCTACTGCATTATTTTGAAATGCCATTATTGCTTCATCAGGATCTTTAAAATATTTTCCTTCTCCTAATTCACCATCTAATGTCATTGTTAAATAATAGCTTCCTAAAATCATATCTAGTCTTGGTACTGCAACTGGCTTACCATCTTGTGGTTTTAATAAGTTATTTGTAGCTAACATTAAATATCTTGCTTCCGCTTGTGCTTCTGGTGTTAATGGTAAGTGAACTGCCATTTGGTCACCATCGAAGTCTGCATTAAATGCTTCACATACTAATGCATGTAGTTTTATTGCTCTACCTTCTACTAAAACAGGTTCAAATGCTTGAATACCTAATCTATGTAATGTTGGAGCACGGTTAAGCATTACAGGGTGGTCTTTAATTACTTCTTCAAGTATTCCCCATACTTCTGGGCTTAATCTTTCTACCATTCTTTTTGCACTTTTTATATTATGTGCCATATGTCTTCCAACTAATTCTCTCATTACAAATGGTTTGAATAATTCAATAGCCATTTCTTTTGGAAGTCCACATTGATATATTTTTAGTTCTGGTCCTACAACAATTACAGAACGTCCTGAATAGTCAACTCTTTTTCCTAATAAGTTTTGACGGAATCTACCTTGTTTTCCTTTTAATAAATCAGATAAAGATTTTAAAGGTCTGTTTCCAGCTCCTGTAACAGGTCTTCCTCTTCTTGAATTATCTATTAATGCATCTACTGATTCTTGTAACATTCTTTTTTCATTTCTTACAATAATCTCTGGTGCACCAAGTTCAAGTAATCTTTTTAATCTATTATTTCTGTTTATTACTCTTCTATATAAGTCATTTAAGTCTGATGTTGCAAATCTTCCACCATCTAATTGCACCATTGGTCTTAAATCTGGTGGAATTACTGGTACAACATTCATAACCATCCATTCAGGTCTATTCCCTGATTTTCTAAACGCCTCTACTGTGTCTAACCTTTTAACTAGTTTTGCTTTTCTTTGTTCACTAGCAGATTCTAAATCCTTTTCAATTTCTGCAGTTAATTTTTCTAAATCTATTTCTTCAAGTAATTTTCTTATTGCTTCTGCACCCATTTCAGCTTTAAATGATTTTTTACCATATTTTTCTTCTGCTTCATGATATTCTTTTTCATTTAAAACTTGAGCTTTTTCTAGTCCTGATGTTCCTTTGTCTGTAACAATATATGATGCAAAATATATTACTTTTTCAAGATTTCTTGGTGATATATCTAGCATTAATGCTATTCTACTTGGAATTCCTTTAAAATACCAAATATGTGCAACTGGTGCAGCTAATTCAATATGTCCCATTCTCTCTCTTCTAACTTTTGATTTTGTTACTTCAACACCACATCTATCACAAACAATTCCCTTATATCTTACTCTTTTATATTTACCACAATGACATTCCCAGTCTTTTGTTGGTCCAAATATTTTTTCACAGAATAAACCATCTTTTTCTGGTTTTAATGTTCTATAATTTATTGTCTCAGGTTTTTTTACTTCACCTTTTGACCATTCTCTTATCTTTTCATCTGATGCAATTCCTATTTTTATTTTGTTGAATATCTCTAATTCTTCCATCTTTATTAGATGTCCCCCTTCTTAATTTTATTGGGTAATTCCAAAACAGTTATAATAGCTGTCCACTGCTCTTGCAAAATATTTTGTCGCTATATAACTTTTTGGAATTTATTTAATTATTTTTCTAATTCTTGCATTTTTAACACTTTTTCTATTGCTAACATAATATTTATTTTATCTACTTCTTGTTCTCTAAGAGTAAATTTACTTTTTAAACTGTCAGCTGTAACTTTTACTTTTTGTTCTTCTAGTTCTTTTGCATATGTGTTTACTCTATCTACAAACATTTGCAATGTATCACTAGCTCTTTTATGTGCTTCTCTATCAGTTTCTCTTTGTATTCTAAAAAGTCTACTATATTTTGCTATAATATTTCCTTTTTCGTCAATTCCAAACTCATAATTTTCTCCAGATAAAAGTTCTTTAATATATTGTGCAATTTGTTGTTTATGCATTTGTAAGCCTAAATTGTTTGCAATATAATCTACTATTTCAACTAAGTTTATACTTTCTCCATTTTGAGGATTAATTTCATCAATTCTTCTAAATAATTGTTTTTTTATAGATTCTTGGGCTATTTCTATTTGGCCTTGATCATCTTCTTCATATCTTAGTCCTCTTAAAAATTTTTGATTTCCCTTAAACATTTCAACATCCTCCATTTTGTCAACAAGTCTATTACATTATATCATTTTCATCATCTAGATTATCTTCTGCTAAATCATTATCATAAATACTTTCTTCATCTTCTAAGTCATCATCAAACAACTCATCACTATCTTCATCATCAAGCATTTCTTCATCTGCTTCTGAGTAGCCATCTTCAAGTTCTTCATGAATAAGCACATCATCTTCTGTTAGTGCTCTTCCTTCTGCTGTTTCATCATATTCAATTCCATCTTCAATATTTTCTTTTAGTTCAAGTTCTTCATTATTATCAGCAAATAATTTTATATCTAGACCTAATGCTTGAAGTTCTTTTACTAAAACTTTAAAGCTTTCTGGAACTCCTGGTTCAGGAATATTTTCTCCTTTAACTATAGCTTCATAAACTTTTACACGTCCAATAGTATCATCAGATTTTACTGTTAATATTTCTTGTAGTGTATAAGCTGCACCATAAGCTTCAAGTGCCCAAACTTCCATTTCTCCAAAACGTTGTCCACCAAATTGTGCTTTACCTCCAAGTGGTTGTTGTGTTACTAATGAGTATGGTCCTGTTGAACGAGCATGTATTTTATCATCTACTAAATGATGTAGTTTTAACATATACATTACTCCTACAGTTATTGGACTTGCAAATGGTTCTCCTGTTCTTCCATCATAAAGAATAGATTTACCATCTGGTGTTAATCCAGCTTCTTGTAATAATTCTTCAATTTCTTTTTCTGAAGCTCCATCAAATACAGGTGTTGATATTTTATATCCTAATGCTCTAGCTGCTGCACCTAAGTGAACTTCTAATACCTGTCCTAAGTTCATACGTGATGGTACACCTAATGGGTTTAGTAATATGTCTATTGGTGTTCCATCTGGTAAGAATGGCATATCTTCTGTTGGTAATATTCTTGAAATTACACCTTTATTACCATGACGTCCAGCCATTTTATCTCCAACAGAAATTTTTCTTTTTGTTGCTATATAACATCTTATTACTTGATTTACTCCAGGTCCTAATTCTTCTGAATTGTCTCTTGTGAAGATTTTTACATCTACTATAGTTCCTGCTTCTCCGTGTGGTACACGTAATGAAGTATCTCTTACTTCTCTAGCTTTTTCTCCAAATATTGCACGAAGCAATCTTTCTTCTGCTGTTAGCTCTGTTTCACCTTTTGGTGTTACTTTACCAACTAATATATCTCCAGGTCTTACTTCTGCACCAATTCTTATTATTCCATTTTCATCTAAGTCTTTTAATGCGTCATCTCCAACATTTGGAATATCTCTTGTTATTTCTTCTGCTCCTAATTTAGTATCACGACATTCACAATCATATTCTTCAATATGTATTGATGTAAATACATCTTCTTGTACTAATCTTTCATTTAAAAGAATAGCATCTTCATAGTTATAACCTTCCCATGTTGAGAATGCAATTAATACATTTTTTCCTAAAGCCATTTCTCCATCTTTTGTTGATGGTCCATCTGCTATAGCTTCTCCTTTTTTAACTTTTTCGCCTTTTTCTACTATTGGTTTTTGGTTAATACATGTTCCACCATTTGTTCTTTTAAATTTACGCAATTTGTGTACAACAGTTTTTCCATTATTATATTTCATTGTTATACTGTCACCAGTAACTTTTTCTACAATTCCATCATCTTCAGCTAATACTAAGATTCCTGAGTCTTTTGCAGCTCTATATTCAATACCAGTTGCAACTATTGGTGCTTCTGTTACCATTAGTGGAACTGCTTGACGTTGCATGTTTGCACCCATTAGAGCTCTTTTTGCATCATCATGCTCTAAGAATGGTATCATTGCTGCAGCTATTGATACAAGTTGCTTTGGTGATACATCTATATATTGTACTAATTCTTTGTCAACTTCTGTTATTTCGTTTTTATGTCTTACACGTATACGTTTATTTATAAATTCTCCATTTTCATCCATTGGTTCAGATGCTTGTGCTATTATATAATTATCTTCAACATCTGCACTCATATATTCTACAATATCTGTTACTCTATGTGTTTCTGGATCTATTTTTCTATATGGTGTTTCAATAAATCCATATTCGTTTATATTTGCAAATGAAGATAATGCAGAAATTAGTCCTATATTTGGTCCTTCTGGTGATTCTATTGGACATAGTCTACCATAATGTGTATAGTGAATATCACGTACTTCGAATCCAGCTCTTTCTCTTGAAAGCCCTCCTGGTCCTAATGCAGAAATTCTTCTTTTATGTGTTAGCTCTGAAAGTGGGTTTGTTTGATCCATGAATTGTGATAATTGTGAACTTCCAAAGAATTCTCTTATTGATGATGTTATTGGTTTAGTATTTATCAATGTTTGTGGTGTTACAACATCTAAGTCTTGTATTGTCATTCTCTCACGAACAACTCTTTCAAGTCTTGTTAGTCCAATTCTGAATTGATTTTGTAATAGTTCTCCTACACATCTTATTCTACGATTTGCTAAATGGTCTATATCATCTTTTTTTCCTAATCCTTGATGTATATTTAATAAATAACTTACTGAAGCAATAATATCTTCTGTAGTTATATGTTTTGGAACTAATTCATCATATCTTTCACTTAAAGTTTTTACTAAGTCTTCTTCACTTGTATTTTCCATAATGTTTTTTAGCACTTCATAATTTACATTTTCTTTAAAATGTAATTTACTTAAGTCAACATTTGGTAATACTTTATAGATGTTTACTGTTCCATTTCCTATTACTCTTATTTTTTTGTCTCCAAGTTTAATATCTACAATGTTTATTCCTGCATTTTGAATGTTTTCTGCAACTTCTGGTGTTATTATTTCTCCTGCTGTTACAAATACTTCTCCTGTTTCCTTGTCCATTATGTCTTCAAATGCAACTTGATTTTTTATTCTATTTGCTATACTTAATTTTTGGTTAAATTTATATCTTCCTACTTTTGCTAAATCATATCTTCTATTGTCAAAAAATAATCCGTTAAATAAACTTCTTGCAGCTTCAACTGTTGGAAGTTCTCCAGGTCTTAATTTCTTGTATATTTCTATTAAAGCATCTTCACCTGTTTTTATTGGGTCTTTTTGAATTGTTGTTTCTAGTAAGTTTTCTTCTCCAAATAATGTTCTTATTTGGTCATCTGATATTAATCCAATTGCTCTTAATAATGTTGTTACAGGTATTTTTCTAGTTCTGTCTACACGCACCCAAAACATATCATTTCCATCTGTTTCATATTCAATCCATGCCCCTCTTAATGGCATTACTGTTGATGTATATGTTTTCTTTCCTGTTTTTGTGTCAAAAATTTCATCATAGTAGCATCCAGGTGAACGTACTAATTGGCTTACTACAACTCTTTCTGCTCCATTTATTATGAATGTTCCACTTTCTGTCATTAGTGGAAAATCTCCTAAGTATATTTCTTGTTCTTTGATTTCACCTGATTCTCTGTTTATTAATCTTACTTTTACATGTAATCTTGTTGAATATGTTGCATCTCTTTCTTTTGCCTCTTCCTCTGTGTATTTTGTTTTGTCTTCCATGTAATAATCGAAGAATTCTAATACTAAGTTTCCTGAATAGTCAACTATAGGTGAAATATCTTTTAATACTTCTCCAAGTCCTTCTTCTACAAACCAGTCATATGAATCTTTTTGAACTTTGATTAGGTTTGGCATTTCAATATAATCGCCAACCTTTGAAAAATCCTTACGAGTTGTTCTTTCGAACTTAACTTCTTTGATTTCCAAACAAATCACTCCTTAAAAATTATTAAGCAGATAGGTAATTTTTTATAACCTTTATTTGAAATTTTATTTAGAAAAATCCCTTCTTAATATATATTTTCATAAGTTTTCGAATTTTGTCTGCTTTACAATCTTCTACATCTTACTTCCATATATTTAATTCTTATTTTTCTAATTTTTAACTATTGTGAATTAATTTTTTGACTTTTTTTAATAGAATAAAAAATGGCAAAAAAAGCCATCTTCCGTAAAGTCATACAGTATTAATAATAACATAATTTATTTGCTTTTGTCAATAGTTTTTGGCTACTTTCGAAAGAAAAAAAGTGCCGTTTAGACACTTTTTATTTAACGGAAGCCTCCGGCCTCCTCCTCCACCTCCGAAGGAGCCACCTCCACCTCCTCCAGAAGAGAAACCTCCACCTCCTGAAGAATAACTTTGAGCTCTTGCTCTTGCATTGTTGGCACTATATATTCCTCTTGTTGCACATGCATTTATAAATATTATATTATCATAAGAATAAAAATTTGATTGTTCAATTACTTCTGGATATAAATCTTTAAACTCTTTTGCTACTTCTTTTGCTATTCCTAATATTTGTGCACATATTAAATAGTCTTCAAATAAGTGTACTTCAATTGCTTTTCTTTCCTTAATATATGTATAGTCTAGTAAATAGCGTTTTAGTCCTGCAATTTGTTCTGCAGTCTCTTGTAATTCTTGTGTTGCAACATATTGTTTAGTTTTGAAAATTTTTAATATTTTCTTTTCTTTTTTTACAATTAAACCTTTTTCTATTAATTTATTTTTTTCAGCATTTATTATATCATCAAACCAAGGTAAAATCCTTGAATAACTTTTTTTGCACCACTTTTCAAATTCTTTGTTTTCTAATATTCCATCTTGGCTAGCTTCTAATAGCATTTTAAACAAAAGTCTTTCTTTAGAATTTTCTATTGCTTCTGGTTTTGTTTCATTTAAAACTATTCTTGTATCATCTCTCTTAAAAATTACTCCAGTTTCTTTTTGTTCTATTCTTATTAAAGATTTTTTTAACCAACTTAGTATTACTGCTCCTAATAAATCTGTTTTATTTTTGATTAATCCATATATATAAGATATATAATAAATTCTATATATATCATTCTCACATGGAATATCTCTAAAATATGGTACATCTTTTGATATCTTTTTTACACCAACTTTTGAATTTTTATTCATTACTATTATTAATATTGAAAGTATTATTAAAATGTAAATTATTATTGAAGAAAATAATTGTAAAAATGATGTTATATATGAACTTTCATTTTTATATGTAGTAGCACCTTCTTGTGCTAATTCATAATAATAATTAAAGTCTTTTTTTAATTCATTTTGTGAATTAAATGTGTTTAAAGGAAATTTAACTAATATAGTCATATATTCATCTTTTCTTAAACTTCCATCAGATTGCATTTCTATATACCCATCATATACATATGCTGTTCCACCATAGTTTCCATATCCCCAAACCTCTATATCTTTAGGAATATAAAAGTCTGTATAAATTTTAATATATACATTTCCAATAGTATTTGAAAAATCATATGGTATTAATGTCCAATAAATCATTTGAGAATCTGTTAAGGTAGAAACAAAATTTGTGATTTCATAACTAGCTATATAAGTATGGTTTCCATATTCACTTATTCCCCAGCATAATTCAACACCATTAGAAATTTTATTAATTCCACATTTATATGCTTTACTCTCTAAAGTTCCTGATGTTTTCCATGAGTTTAAGCTAGTATAGTTTTTACCATTTTCACTAACACAAAAATTTATTATTTCTGAATTTCCTAAATTATAATATGGATGATAGACTTCTGTTCCTTGGTTTGTATTGCATTTCCATGTTTCAGTT
The DNA here is from genome assembly GCA_944393125.1 of uncultured Clostridia bacterium. Lineage (GTDB taxonomy): Bacteria > Bacillota > Clostridia > TANB77 > CAG-508 > CAG-269. The sequence goes on from CALXZB010000002.1 coordinate 51,981, forward strand.
ATTTTTGCATTCCCATTTTCGTCAACATATATTTCCATAGAAATACTACTAATTGAATTAGCTTCTGCATTTTCCCCTATGCTAAATAATATTAGACAAAATATAAATAATATTGTTATTTTTAATATTTTTTTCATAATTTTCCCCTTTTTAAGAATTATCTCATACTGTAAAAAAAATATCAATATTTTTTTTATAACCTTGACTTTTTTTTACAATATAGTAAAATATAGTATAAGTAATTTTAAGGAGGAAAATATGGCAAGTTTACCATTAATTGTAAAGTATTTATTAGTTTTTTTTGTATCTATGGTTCCAATAATAGAATTAAGAGGTGCTATTCCTATTGCTGAAACTCTTAAATTGGATATATTTTTATATTATCCTATAGCTATTATAGGAAACATGCTTCCAGTTCCAGTTATTTATTTGTTCGCACGAAAAGTTCTTGAATGGGGAAAAGATAAAAAATTAATTGGTTCATTTTTTACATGGTGTTTAGAAAAAGGCCAAAAAGGTGGGGAAAAGTTAAAAGAAACTGCTGGAAATCAAGGCATATTTTTTGCTTTATTAATATTTGTTGGCATTCCTTTACCTGGTACTGGTGCTTGGACAGGAACTCTAGCTGCAAGTTTTTTAAATCTTGATTTTAAAACCAGTATAACTGCGGTAACTCTTGGTGTTTTGCTAGCTGGAATTATAATGTCTTTAGGAAGTAAAATTGTATCTTTTTTAGGATGGTTCGGGTTATTTGCAATTATTGCTGTAATTTTAATTATTTTAGTAATTTCAGTCATTTTAAAAAAGAGAAAAAAATAATAATTTAATTAATTATATTATGCACCTATATTTGGGTGCATATTTATTTCTTTTTATGTTATAAAATTATTGCATAAGGAGGAAATTTAATGGATAAGTTAAAAATACCAGAAAATCATAGTGGAATAAGTAAAACTTTACGATTACCTGAAAATATCGTAGAAGATGTTCAAAACTTAGCAAACTTAAAAAATCTTTCTTTTAATAGAACTATTATTTCTTTGCTAGAGTTCAGTTTAGAAAATCTTGATGATAATGATAAAATAGCTTTAAATAATAAAAGAATTTAATATGTATTAAATTCCCTGTTTTCAAAAAAACTAAGACTCTCAATTTGAGAAAATCTTAGTTTTTATTTTATATACTAATTTCTATTTCTGTATCATTATCTAAAAATAAAATAATTTTGTTTTCACTGATTTCAATTTGATATACTTGATTTAAATTTAATGCAAAATATTCATCTTTAATTTTATCTTTTATATTTAATATATCATTTTGTATTTTATATATTAGCTTATCAATAAAAAATTGACTTATTATAAATCCTTTTTGTTTTATTCTTACTGGTCTTTTTCCTAATTTATTTAAACATTTTTCTATTTTTACAATCATTTCATTGTTCATTTTTTTCCCTCTTTCTTATTTATATTTTATCTTTTTTAAAGATTTTTATACCTTTCACCTCATCTCTTTGCGCACAGTAAAAACTTACAAATTTGATTCGTGCTTATTTTTACTTGATTGTAAATTTGTATAGAAAAAAACTCATGGTATTTTTTACCATGAGTTAATCTTAGCATTTTTTATTTTCTTTTTCAATACTTTTTACTTATATTTCTTTTGAATTTTGTAATCTAAAAAATCATTTACAATTATTTTTAAAACAGCAATTACTGGCACTGCTAAGAACATTCCTAATACTCCAAAATATGCTCCGCCAACTGTTACTGCAAATATAACAAGAATTGGACTAATTTCTAATGAATTTCCAATTATTTTTGGATTTATTATATTAGCATCTATTTGTTGCAATATTATTACTATAATTGCCATTATTATAGCTTGAGATAATCCTCCTGTAATTATAGTAATTAATATACTTATTCCTACTGCAATGATAGCTCCAAAATATGGTATTATATTAAATAAACCAATTATAAATCCTAATAATACAGAATATTTTACTCCAATTATACTCATAGCTATTGTTACTAATATTCCTACTACAACAGCATCAATTAATTGACCACTTATAAATCTGAAAAATACTGTATTTGTGCTATTAACATATTTGCTAATTTTTTTACATGTTTTTCCATCAAACATTGCTAATCCCAATTTTTTCCCGAAATTCACTATAGAACTTCTTTGTAATAGAATGTATACTGAAACAACTATTGTTACAAATACATCAAATATTCCACTTGCTACTCCTAATACACTTTTTACATATAAAGTAATTCTATCTGGATTAATATATTCTTTTAAATCTATATTTTGAATTGCATTTCCTATATTTTTAACAATATCATCTACTGCTTTACTTTTTAAAATAGAATCTTCAGGTAATGCATTTAATCTATTTATAGCAGAATTCCAGTATCCTTGGAAATTATTTACTAATTCTACAATACTATCTGTAACAACTGGTAATATTACTTTTATAACTATCATTATTACTAATATCGCTAATATATATGTAATTAATACACTTATTCCTCTTGCTTTCTTTTTCCAAAGCTTACTCTTTTTCTTTAAAAATATTTTTTCTATCCTTGATGCTGGTATATATAGTAAATATGCCAATAATGCTCCTACAAAAAACGGTGTTATAACATTAAAAAAATTTCCTATTGCTCCTCCAATTGCACCAAAGTTATCTAACACTTTGTAAATAATAATAAGTGATAGTCCTAATAAAAACCAGTACATCCATTTCGATAGATTTCTTTTTATTTCTCTCATATTTAAAACTTCCTTTCAATTCAAGATTTTATTTTTAAATTTCTATTTCTAGTCCAACTGGGCAATGGTCACTCCCTAATACTTCAGGATAGATTATTGCAGATTTTATATTTTTTTCAATATCTTTTGATGTTATAAAATAGTCTATTCTCCATCCAATATTTTTTTCTCTAGCTCTACCCATATAAGACCACCAAGTATATGAATCTGTTTTTTCTGGATATAAATATCTAAAACTGTCTGTAAAACCTGCTTGTAAAAGTTCCGTCATTTTTGTTCTTTCTTCATCCGTAAATCCTGCATTTCCTCTATTTGATTTTGGATTTTTTAAGTCTATTTCTTCATGTGCTACATTCAAATCTCCACACATTATTACAGGTTTATTTTTATTTAAACTTAATAAATATTTACGTATTTCATCTTCCCATATCATTCTATATTCAAGTCTTTCTAATTCTCTTTTTGCATTTGGTGTATATATTGTTACGATATAGAATTTTTCAAATTCTAATGTTATTACTCTTCCTTCTTTATCATGTTCTTCTATTCCAATTCCATATGTTACTTTTAACGGTTCTTTTTTACTAAAAATTGCTGTTCCAGAATATCCCTTTTTTTCTGCACTATTCCAATAACTTTTATAACCTTCGAATTCTAAATCTATTTGATCTTTTTGACACTTAGTTTCTTGTATACAAAATATATCTGCATTTATATCTTTAAAAAAGTCTGAAAAGCCTTTTGTTATACATGCTCTTATTCCGTTTACATTCCATGAAATTAGTTTCATACTTTTGTTTTTCTCCTTTTGCTTATATTTTGTTTTTATTATAACATATTTGTTTTGTTTTTCAAATAGCTTCTACATAATTAATTTTAATTATTCAACCAAAAAAAGAAACTAGGCAATATACGTTTCCTAATTTCTTTTTTGTTTTATTATTGAAGTTGTTTCATAACTTCTTCTGCAAAGTTTTCTTCTTTCTTTTCGATTCCTTCACCTTTTTCAAATCTTGCAAATTCTACTACTTTAGCATCTTTTAAAATTTGAGATACTTTCATGCTTGGATCTTTTACAAATTCTTGATCTACTAAGCAAATTTCTTCATAGAATTTATTTATTCTTCCCATAACAATTTTTTCTGCAATTGCTTCTGGTTTTCCTTCATTCATTGTTTGTGCTTTTAATATTTCTTTTTCTTTTTCAAGTCTTTCTGCTGGAACTGCATCTCTATCTATAAATTCAGGTCTAGCAGCAGCTATTTGCATACAAACATCTTTTGCTAATTCTTTGTTTGCATTTTTCATATTTACTAACACTGCAATTTTTCCATCTCCATGAATATATTTTTCAACTAATCCATCTGTTGTTTCAAATCTAGCAAATCTTCTTATTGTCATGTTTTCTCCAATTGTTGCTATTTTATCTACTAATACTTCATTTACTGTTTTTCCTTCAACAGCTATTGAAGGTTCTGCTAGTAATGCTTCAACTGTTGCTGGATTATTTTTTACTACTTGTTTTGCAACATCCATTACAAATGTTTTAAATTCTTCATTTTTTGCAACAAAGTCTGTTTCTGCATTAACTTCAACAATAGCTCCTACTTTTCCATCTTCTGAAATAAATGCTTCTACTAATCCTTCTGCTGCAACTCTTCCAGATTTTTTTGCAGCTTTTGCTATTCCTCTTTCACGTAAAAGTTCTGCAGCTTTTTCTAAGTCTCCATCTGTTTCTGTTAAAACTTTTTTGCAGTCCATCATTCCTGCTCCTGTTTTTTCTCTTAGTTCTTTAACTAATGATGCTGTAACCATTTTTTATTCCTCCTTTATAAAATAAGAGTAGAGCAGTTAGAGCCCCACTCTTTTATTTAAAACTTTTTTATTCTTCTACTTTTTCGTCTGCTTCTGCAACTACTTGTTCCATTGATTCTGTTTCTTCTGTTACATCTTGTTCTTCTGTAGTTGTTTCAAAGCTTTCACCTTGTTTTCCTTCAATAACTGCATTAGCCATAACATCTGCTATTAGTTTAACAGCTCTTATTGCATCATCATTTCCTGGAATTGGATAGTCTAAATCTTCTGGATTACAGTTTGTATCTACAATTCCTACTACTGGAATTCCTAATTTTTTAGCTTCTAATATAGCTATTCTTTCTTTTTTAGGATCTACTATGAATAATACTCCTGGTAATTTATTCATTTCTTTAATTCCACCAAGGTTCTTTTCTAGTTTTTCCATTTCTTTTTTTAGTAATATTACTTCTTTTTTTGGTAATACATCAAATGTACCATCTTGTTCCATTGTTTCTAAGTCTTTTAATCTTTGAATTCTTTTTTGAATTGTATCAAAGTTTGTTAGCATTCCTCCTAACCATCTTTGATCTACATAGTACATTCCGCTCTTTATTGCTGCATCTTTCATGCATTCTTGAGCTTGTTTTTTTGTTCCGACAAATAGAACTGATTCTCCATTTTCTACTTGTTCTTTGATGAATTCATATGCTTCATCAATTTTCTTTGAAGCTTTTTGTAAGTCTATGATGTGAATTCCGTTTCTAGCTTGGAATATGTATTCTGCCATTCTTGGATCCCATCTTCTTGTTTGATGTCCGAAATGAACACCTGCTTCTAGTAATTGTTTCATTGCAACTACTGCCATTTTTAATTCCTCCTCTTTGTTATTACTTCCATAAAGTTTCAACATCTATATAGACTCTATTTTTATAGAGCACTCCTATATAAACTCATCTCTATGTGTTTATTCAACGTATAGTATTATATCATATTTTTATAAAAAATCAAGTATTTTAAGTGAATTTTATTAGTTTTTTCCATTTTTATTTATTAAAGTATACAATTTTCTAATAATTTTATTTTTATTTCTTCTTTTGTATCTATTTTTGCTTTTATTCCTATTGGTATAACCGTTTTTTTCTCTATATGTCCAAAATTTTCAGATTTTATAATAGGTCCTTTAAATGTTTCTCCAATTACATCTAATAATATTTGTTCTAGTGTTATTCCACTTTCATGTGTATAGTTTCCAATCCAAATTCCTTTTATTTGTTCAAATATTTTATTTTGTTTCATATAATAAATAAAGTTACTTGCTAAAGCAGGACCAGTTTCTAAACCTAATTCTTCTAAAAATAAAATTTTATTTTTAAAATTCACTTTATACTTTCCTGCTACTAAACTTCTGGTTAAACTTAAATTTCCACCTACTAATTGTCCTTCTGCATTCCCTTCTTGTATAGTTGTAAATTCATCTTCCTTGACTCCTAATTCTAAGTTATTACTTGTAAATCTTTTTAATGCTTCTTTTAAGCTATAATCTGTTTCATCTGTAGCAATTGTTTTAAAATTTGTTCCACTAAAAGTTATTAGTCCTGTTTTTTCTGTAATAATATTAGTTATTGAAGTAATGTCACTATAACCACAAATTATTTTAGGATTTTTTTGGATTTTTTCATAATCTAAATATTCAAATATTGAATTACTATTTTCTCCACCTTTTGCACACCATATCATTTTTATTTGTGCATCTCCAAACATTGTGTTAATGTCTTCTGCTTTTTCCTTTGCTGTTGCACTATAACCATTAGTATTTGAAAATAAATTTTTTGAAAATTTGACTTTATAACCAATTTTTTCTATTATTTTTTTAGCTTTTTCTATTTCTTCTATATTATCACCTATTATCGGATTTGATGGTGCAACTACACCAATTGTATCTCCTTTTTTTAGTTTTTCTGGTATTAACATTTGATACCTCCATTACTGTTTTTTAATTCAATTATTGCTGTTCCTAGTCCATAATTTTCTTTTTCTACTCTGAAAGAATGTATTAAATCTGAGTTACATACACTACAAATTCCACAATCTATTATATTTTCTTTTTTTAGTCCTGCCTGTATTAAAATTATTTTATTTATTTCAACTGTATCTATTTTCCATTTGTTTTCATTTGGAACAACTGTTATAAGTTCTTCTATTTTATTTAATTTTTTAAATTCTTTGCTATATAGTTCTTGTACATCAGCATGTACCTCAAAATGGCATTTTCTTATACTAGGGCAAATACAACAAATAATATCTGCTGGGTTGCAGTTGTAATCTTTTTTCATTTTTTCTACTGCTTGTACCGAAATTCTTTGTAATGTTCCTCTCCATCCAGAATGTACATTACCTATTACTTTTTTTATTGGGTCAAAAAGTAATAAAAGTATACAATCTGCATTAGTTGTAGCTAATGCTATATTTTCTTTGTTTGTTATTAAACCATCTGTTGATTTATATTCTTCTTGTTGAAAATTTACTTTATCTGAATTATTTTTTTTGATTACTTCTTTTATATTATTAGTATGCTCTTGGCATGGTTTTATAATGTCCTTGTAATTTATTCCTATTGCTGTACATAAATCTTCATAATCTTTTATTGCTTTATTATATACTTCACTACCATTAGATTTTGTAGTTCTATAATTTTTATTTATTCCTATTCCATATGCATGATTTATTATATCACCATATTCTAATAATTTTCTAAATTGTATATATTCTGTTTCTCCTTTTTTTACATGTATTATATTTTCATTTGATAAGTTTTTCATTATTTCCCTCTCTTTTTTCTTAATTGGTAGTAGTATTCCTCATATAGCTGTAAATATCCATAAGATTATATTTGTTCGTTTTGTATTTTTATTTTATTTAAAATTTGTTCTTTAGTTTTTGTTTCAATATAATTGTATTTATTTTCACAACCTCCCATATTAAATCCACAAATACTCTTGTAGTCACAATATCTACAAGGTGTTTTTTTATTTTTATAATATGGTTTTAAATCAATTTTTCCACTAAGTATTTCTTTAGCAATTTGTTTTATTATAATGTCTATATATTTTTGTAAATTTTCAAATTCTTCTGCAGTAAGCCCACTCGTTCTTTTTTCATTTAGATTTCCTTCTTTATCAATATAAGCAGGAACTAGATTTGAACTTCCTTTTTCAATATTTTTATCATGTAATTTTACAACATTTATATCTGCTAAAATAAATCCTTTCATTTTGAAGTTTGCTCTTATTTTTTCTTCTATTTCTTCTTCTTCCAATTTTTTATTAGATTTTATCATTTGTTCTAGCATATTGAAATATAACATTCCTGCTGGCATTAAGTCTTCTTCCTTACATGCAGATTTCAAATATGTCAATAACTGTATTTGTATTCCTGCATAAACTTCATTTAAATCTATATTTTTTACTGAAGATTTATAATCTATTATTCTTAGGTATTTACCATTTTCGTTTTGTGCTGTATCTATTCTATCTATTTTGCCTATTATTTCAACTTTTTTTCCATTTTCTAATGTTAAATTTATTGGTTTATATTTACCTTTTTCTCCAAATTCTAATTCTGTTCCTAATACTTGAAATCTACTATTTACAATTGTTTCAATTATATGTTTTAATGCTTTTTTTATTATTTTCTTTAAACGTATTACTAATGCTCTGTATCTTGCAGTAGATGTAAATATGTAATTTTTATTTTGTTGTAGTTTTTCATCTATTATTTTATCTATAATTGTTGACAATTGTTCTTCTGTAATTTCTTCTAATTTTATTTCTTCTTGTTTTATATCAGTAAAAAATCTGTCTATTACTTCATGTATAAATGTTCCCGTATCTATTGTTTGAATTTTTAGTTCTTGCTGTGGTTTTATTTTTAGTCCATATTGTAAATAATATGAAAAAGGACAGCTCCTATATCTTTCTAATTTAGATATACTTGTTACTAATGTATTTCCATATAATTTATCAATATTTTTTTGTTCTATTTTTTCAGGAATATTTGTATATTCTAAGCCTTTTAAATCTTGTTGCATTTTTTCATTCCACTTGTTATCTTTTTTATAGTAATCATATACGTATGCCCAAATTTTTTCTATATTTCCAGTTTCTTTTGCTATATATATGTTGTGTATTAGTTCTTCATAGGTTGTATTTTTGTCTAATATTTCACTGTTTTTTTCTATGATGTCACTCTGTTCTTTTAATTTTATATACATTTTTTTTATTTTGTTTATTAACATAGATGGTCTTAGCGCTCTTCCTTGCATGTCTGAAGATGAGTATAACAAATATAATTTTTCTTCTGCAGTGGTAAATGCTTTATAAATATTAAAATTTTCTTCATATAATTTATCAATTGTGTCTTTAGCTAGTTCTATACCATCTTCTTTTAATATTTTTCTATCATTATCATTTATGAAGCCTTCATCTTTATTTATACTTGGAAATTGCCCATCATTTAATCCTATAATAAATATAGCTTTTACTTTATGGCTCCTTGACCTATCAACATCACCCATTATTACTTGATCTTGTGTTCCTGGAATTTTTGTTAAACTACTGTTTTTTAGTCCAACCTTTAATATTTGTGCATATTTATCTATTGTTAATTGTTCTCCTCTAAATATTAGTACAATTTCATCTAATATATCTATTATTGTTTGTATACTGCTTTTATATTCATTTACTAAATCTACTTGCCCTATTTCTTCAAGTTCTTCTATTTTCTGTAATATTTTTTCCTCTATTTTTTGATTTATTAAAAAATCATATATTGCTTTTGATATTCCTTCTGCTGTTTTATTTTCATCTATTTGCTTTTTTAAATTTATAAGTGGATTTACTATTATTTTTCTTATTGTTTCAAGTCTTTCAGTTTCTTCTTTTTGTGTATCATTACCATATATAAATTGTTTTTTCCATTTGTTTTGTTTTATTCCCCATTTTAAGCAATAACTTTCTAACTTAAATATATCATCTTCCTCTAAATCTGCAAATCCTGTTTTTATATAATTAAATACTGATTCATAAGACCAATTTTTATTAAATATTTCTAATATTGCTAAAACATATTGAATAATTACATTTTGCTTTAAATCTCTATTTTCATCAATAAATATAGGTATACTATATTTACTAAATATAGCTCTTGCTAAACTTGAATAATTTTCTAAATTTTTTGTTATTATTGAAATATCTTTATATCTATACCCTTCATCTCTTACTAATTTGAGAATATTTTTTGCAACTTCTTCTATTTCTGAATATTGTTTTTGAGCTAAAAATAGACTTAAATTAGGCGTTTCACTTTCATATTTTTCATATTTATTTTTATATAAATTTTGTTCTAGATATTGCAATTCTGAGCTTTTAAATCTGTATGTGTTTTCTAGTTTTAGTTCTTTTATTTCTAAATTTTCTTTTTTAGCCAGTTCTAATAATTTATTTACTGTAATTTGGTTTGAATAAAATATATCTGTATCTGGATTTTTCTTGCTTTGTAATTCATCTGTACATATCGTTATTGTAACTTCTTTTGCTATTTTTAATAATTTTTGTATTACTTCATATTCTACTTTTGTAAATCCTGCAAATTCATCTATATATATTACTGAATCTTTAAACAATGTAGTATGATCTAAATTTTCTGCAAGAATTGTTAAAAGGTCCGCATCATCTATATATTTCCCTGATATTTGATTTTGAAAATTCTCATATATTATACAAATATCTTGTAATTTATTTTTTAAATATTGATCTTCTTGTTTTTCTATTTCTTCTTTTAATTGTTGAACACTTATCCCATGTTTTTTAAATTCTGTTATTGCAGTATCAAGCATTTCTATATTTTCGTCATTTTTTCCTAAAAATTTTAGTTTCTTTTTATTATTGCTTAAAATTGAATATATCAGCATTGCTTTTCCACATTTTGTTAAATTTGTTGTATTTTTTCCACCAATTTCATTTATAACTCTATATGCCATTCTACTTAATGTTACAACTTCTGCATTTAAAACCGCTTCTGTGTTTATTGCTTCCATTAGTTTTTTTTCAGCAGTAAAAGAAAATTGCTCTGGAGTTATTATTAATATTTTATTTTCTGTTTTTATTTTTTGAGCAATTTCTTTATAGCAATATTCACTTTTTCCAGTTCCAGATCTTCCATAAATTATTCTTAGTCCCATTTTTATTCCTCCACATGTTGATAATATATTATTTTATATATCTTGTCAATATCTATATAAACTTGTGTTTGTTTTATTTTATTGTATAAGTTTTAAATTTTGGAAAATACTATATATGAATATTTATATTTTTATAATTAATGTGAAAGGAATACATATGGAAAACACAAAAATAGGTAGTAAAGAAGCTATTGCATTATTAGTAACTGTTATTTTTAATCATATTATAGCAAATATGACAAAATCTATTATTGATACTACATCATCTGCTTCTTTAATTAATATTTTATATATAGGAATAATAGCAATAATTTATACTTGCATAATTTGTTATTTTCTTAACAAATTTCCTACTTTAGATTTAATGGATATTTCTGAATATTTAGGTGGAAAATTTCTTAAATGGGGAGTTGGAATTTTGTTTACAATTTATTTTATATTTTTTGCAGGTGTCTTGCTTCATATGTTTGCATCTTGTTTAGAAATAATGTATTTTCAACTAGTGAAAATAGAATATATAGTTTGCTTATTTGTAATTTGTGCAACTATTTCTTGCTTGATGAAATATAATGCAGTCTATAGGGCAAATTTAATAATTTTCCCTCTTTTAATAATAAGCACTTTATTTTTATTTTTAGCTGACTTTCCTTATATGATTGTTGAAAAAATGTATCCAATCCTAGGTAATGGTTGGTATGCTACATTTGTAGAGGGATTAAGTAATATGTTTGTTTTTCAGGGAATAGCATATATTTATTTTATTCCTTCTAAATTAAAAGAACCTAATTTATTAAAAAAAATATGTGTAAATTCAATTGTTTTTTCTTGTCTTTTCCTACTTATAAGTGTTGCCATTGTACTATTTATGTTTAATGGCTTTGTTGAAACAGACGAACTACTTCCATTATATTCTGCTGTAAAATATATTGAATTTGGTTCATTTTTTCAAAAATTAGATTCAGCTTTTGTATTAATTTGGATTATAGGAATTGCTAGTTATTTAAGCATAACATTAAAATTTTCTAGTGCTATTTTGAAAAAGATTACTAAAATTGAAAATGAAAATATTTTTATATATTTACTTGCACTTATTCTTTTTGTAGGAAGCATTTGGCAAAAAAATTATGCTACTTCTATTTTTTTAGTAAATACAGTATATAAATTTTCTTTTTTTATATTAGTAATTGCTTTTAGTTTTATTATATTATTATTGGCTAGCATAAAAAAAGTAATAAAGAAATGAGGTTTTTATGAGCAAAAGTTTTATTAGTATAATTGTTTTTTTGGTATTATTAGTTATTTTTATAAATGGCTTTTCTGCTTCTTATACATCTCGTCAACTAGGAAATTTAGCTTATGTACTAGCTATGGGAATTGATGTTGGAGAAAATTCTAAAATGAAAGTTTCAGTTCAGTTTACAAAAACCAACTCTGTTTCATCTTCTTCTAGTAGTTCTTCTGAAGATTCTAGTAATGTTGTTCTTGTTTCTGGTGAAGCTGATTCTATTTTTAGTGCAATAAATTTGCTAAATAGTTACATTGGAAAAGAAATAAACCTTTCTCATTGTAGTATTTTAGTTTTTTCTGAGGATTTTGCTAGAAACGGTATCTCAACTGAAATATATAGTTTAATGAATAATGAAGAAGTTAGGCCAACTACTAATTTAGTTATTAGTAAATGTGATGCTTATGATTATTTGAGTAATTCCAATCCTAATATTGAAAAACTAACTACACAGTATTATGAAACTTTTTCAATTACAGGAAGGTTTACTGGTTATTTTTCTCATGTTACTATTGGAGAATTTTTTAATTCTTTATCTGAAAAATCTAGTGGCTCTACTGCTATTTTAGGTGGACTTAATGCCACTGCTCGAAAGGAAAACTCTAATAATAAATCTGATAATTCTAGTAAAGATGATTCTTCTAATTCTACTAACTCTAGTGAACTTGGAGAAAATGAAAATGTTGTTATCAATCCAGAAAATTTAATAGCAGGTAACAGTTCCGTTACAGGTAAAAGAGGAACTGAAAATTTTGGTTTAGCCGTTTTTAACAATGATGTTCTATGTGGCGAATTAACTGCTGTTGAATCTATTTGTCATTTATTAATTGTAAATGAGTTAGATTCTTGTATAATATCTATAGATAATCCTCTTTTAGAAGATGAAGCAGAAAAAATGGAACTACTTATTTTCCCAACAAAAAAATCAAAAATTAATGTAGATATAAAAGATGATATTCCTCATATTTCATTGAAACTTTCTTTAGACGCTGATATTATGACTATTAATAATAATATTGATTATGAAGATGAAAATGTTCTTTTAAAAATTTCAGATTCTTTAAATAAATATCTAAAAACTCAATTAACTAATTATTTAACTAAAGTTTCAAAAGAATATGGTGTAGATATTGATTCTTTTAGTACAAAGGCTTTATCACATTTTTCTACTATTCCTGAATGGGAAAGCTTTGATTGGAATAATAAGTTTAAAGAAGCTACTTTTGATGTGTCTACTGATATTAATGTTTTGTCTACAATGCTTATTACAAAAACCTAAATTTCACCTGCATTCAGGATGCGAAAACACTGGCAAAATTCAAATTTTGCCAGTGTTTTATTTATCTTTCTTTGAAGCCTTTTCCTAAAACTTCAGTTGCATTAGCCACTACAATAAAGCTTTTTTTGTCTATTCTTCTTGCTAATTCTTTTATTTTATATAAGTCCCCTCTTGAAGCCGCACAAATTAATATTAGTTTATCTTTATTATGATACATCCCTTTCCCATAAAGTCCTGTTACTCCTCTTTTAACTTCATTTTTTATAGCTTCAGAAATTTCCTCATTTTTATCTGATATAATAATTAGTAATTTAGTATAATATACTCCTTCAAAAATTATATCAATCATTTTTCCGTAGAGATATATTGCAATAGCAGAATATAATCCTACTTCTATATGTTTGAAAAATATTACATTTAACAAAATTATCACAATATCTATTATTGTTAGATATTTACTTATTGAAATGTATGGGTTATAGTTTTTAATTAAATTTGCTACTAAATCTGTCCCTCCTGTTGAAGAACCAACTTTTAAAATTATAGCTGTACCAACTCCTATAATAGCACCTCCATAAATAGAAGCTAAAAATCTGTCTGTTGTTACAGGTGGATATTTATCTAATATATCTATAAATATTGATAAACTTACTGTTCCTAATATTGATTTTAAAAAAAATTCTTTTCCAATTTTATATCCTGCAAATATAAATAATGGTAAGTTTATTATAATTATCATCATTCCCATTGGAATGTTTAATAAATAGTACGTTATTGTTGCTATTCCAGAAACTCCTCCTGATGAAAGCTGACTTGGTAATAGAAATGAGGCTACTCCAAAAGCTATAAACATTGCACCTATTATTGTTCCTATTGATTCTATAACTATTCTCTTTGCTGTATATTTACTCATAAAAATCCCCCATAATACAATTATTTGTATTATAGGGATAAATTATACTATCTATATTAGATATTGATTTTATTTTTAAAGCACAATTTTTTCGCCTGTATTTGGGTTATAATACTCAGTAACACTTTGAGGTTCTAATTTTAGCATATCGCTAAAATCATATATATAGTTAGCTGAATTTCCTATTTCCTGTTGTCTATTATATTTAATTATAATTGGTTCAATATTTTCTTCGAAATCATGTACTGTCATTTCATATGTATTTCCTATTTCATGATAACTTGTTAATGTTTCATTTAACGAACTTTCTTCTCCAGTATATATTATTATATAATAATTCATAACATAAAATTCATTTGTATTTTCTAAGGTTTTTTGTTTTATTTTTTCAATTTCATTTTCTATTTGAATTATCTTTTTATCTACTATTTCTTTTGCAAAGTAATCTGTACTTGCACTTTGAAAATCTATTGTAATATCAACAAAATAATTATTTTCTTTTTGATAATTTTGATAATAAAATAAATTATTATTTCTCTTTGATAAAGTATATATTTTTTTCATTCCAATATCATTATTTTCATATAAAGATTCTTCACTTATATATCTATTATATATAGCTATATATTCTGAGTATTCTTCCATATTAACATTTATTATTTCATCATCTATAATAATAGATATATCTTTTGGAGTATAATAAAATTCTTTTATTTTTCCACTTTTATATTTGTGTATGATTTCTGCTATTCTATCCTCTATATTTCCATAATCTGATATTGTTAAATTACCAGCCAAATTTTCTTTTGCATTATTTTTTATTAGACTATAATAAGCCGAATTTCTTAAAACATTTTCTATTGGTGTATCAGATGTAAAAATTTTGTCAATTGTAATTTTTTCTCCTGTATTTAAGTCATAGTTTAATCCTAATACACCTTGATAAAAGTCGTCTTCATTATTGTCTATTTTAGCATAATAACTCATTTCAAATGAAATTGTGTTTGCAAAATTGCCAGCTTCCCACATGCTTACTTGAATGTTTACAACTTCATCTATGTTTTTTATTTTATCTTTATAACAATTTAGAGCAGTTTCTTCTATTTCTTTATTTATTTTATTTTCTATGTTTTTATTTTTTAATCCACTAATTTGAAAATATCTTATTTCTCTTTTTGCTAAACTAACTGATTTTTCTTCAATCTCTAAATCATTTTGATTATAAGTCCCATTCAAGTCTATTCCTTTTACATCTTTTCCTTTAATGATTTCACCTGTTTTTGAATTTTCTTCTATATCTATTTTTTGATATGCAATTAATATTGCTGTTGTTATTATACATATAACAGAAAATACTATTGAAAATATTATTTGTGCTTTAATAGTTTTGAACATATCCTGCCTCCTTTGCTATGTTTTGACCTATTTTTGATGTCATGGCATTTAATAGTTTGCGAACATTACTATTTTCATTTTCATCTTTTCTTATTATTGCATAATATTGTGTTTGTAAGTTATATAATCCTGTTTGTATGTTTTCATATGTTGGCTTTATTCCGTCTATAGATAATAATTTTATTGTATTTTGTGTATACATTGTTGTTGCATAATAATAGTATGCATATCCTATAGCATTTTTTTCATTATTATACTCTGGAATTACATCAATTATATCTATAGTATTTTGTGAAATCGTTTTTGTTTTAGGTTTCATCATTTTTGTATTTTTCATTACAAGCTCTATCATTCCAGATTGACTATATGAATCTTCTGGTTTTTGATATGCTATTATTCCACAATCTTCTCCACCTATGTCTTTCCAGTTTATTATGTTTCCACTATATATATTTTTTATTTGGTCTAATGTTAAGTTTTCTATAGGATTTTCTTTGTTTACGAAAAATACAAAAGCTTCTTTAACTATTGGAACTATTTCAATCTCTATATTATTTTCTTTTACTAAGTTTCGTTGCTCTTCTGATGGATATTTACTTAATATTAAGTCTGTATTACCATTTATTAATCCTGTATATAAATCTTCTTCATTTGAATATTCTATATCTATAGTATCTATATTGTTTCCAGTAAAATTAGCTTCAAATGCTTCAGCAAGAGGTAAAGTTGCTGTTATTCCATCAACTCTAGGATAATTATTTTTTGAAAATAATATTTCCTCTCTCTTGGTTTCAATTATTGTAATATCACTTGTAAAACATATATATGCTACTATACATGCAATTACTATTAAAATCATTATAATTATTAATAATACTTTTATTACTTTTGTATTTTGCATAAATTCTCCCTTATTTATGTTCTTCTAAAAATTCTGGATATTTTTCTAATACTGTTAGTTCTAGTTTTCCTGGTTTTATTTTTTCAGCTTGTTTAACTATTAAATCAAGTGAATACATTTCTTTTAATTTTTTAATATTTTCTTTTTTATGTCCTATTACATTATTTATATCTTGGGGATTTACTGTAACTTGGACTTTTTTTACTTTTACATTTAATTTTTTTATTTTTGCAAGAATTACATCATACCATAATCCTGATTCTACAAGTTGTCTAAATGCTGGATGATATGGACCTGCTACAACTTCACTTCCTTCTACATTTGGATCTGTTATTTCTTCTGTATTTTGTAATCCGACTCTTATTACTTCAATTCCTTTTTTATTGAACATAGAAACAAGTTCTTTACATGTTTCAACTGCTTGCACTACAGTTAATGGTGTATATTTTTTTTCTAAAAATTCTTTTTCTAATTTTGTATTTTTTATTACTAAAACAGGATATATTCTTACCATTTTAGGTTTTAGTTTTATTAGTTCTCTTGCTGTATTTATTTCATCAATTCTTGTACTTTCTGGTAATCCTACCATCATTTGGTGTCCTAACTTAAATCCATACCACCTTATCATTTTTGATGCTCTTCTTACATCTTCAAATGTATGACCTCTATTACATCTCTTTAGTATAAAATCATTTGCTGATTGTACACCTAATTCTATAGTTTCTACTTTATATTTTTTTAATCTTTTCAAAACATTTTTATTAATATAATCTGGCCTTGTTGATATTCTTATACTCTGTATTTTTCCCTGTTTTACATATTCATATGCCACCTGTAAAAATTCCTCTTGTTTTTTTTCATCTATTCCTGTAAAACTACCTCCAAAAAATGCTACTTCTTTTTTGGCTTCTTTATCTCTTATATTTTTTAAATAAAATTCTATTGTTACTTTGACATCTTCTTTTGTAATCATTCTTTGTTCTCCACTTATTGATCTTTGATTACAAAATATACAGTCATTTGGACATCCTAAATGTGGCACAAATACTGGAATTATATATTGTTTTTTCATAGCTTTACCTCTTTTATTTTAATTTATTTAAGGCTTCTTTTGCAGCTTTCATTTCTGCTTGTTTTTTTGATTTACCTATTCCTGTAGCTAATTTTTTATTGTTACATTCTACTTGAGCCTCAAATGTCTTGTCATGATCTGGTCCTATCTCTCTTAATATTGTATATTTAATTTCAACTTCTCCATGTTTTTGTAATTTTTCTTGTAATACTGTTTTATAATCTTTTTGCCCTACATTTTTACTTGCTATTTCTATTTCCTCTTTTAAGTTTTCAATTATAAATTTTTGTGCTTTTTCTATTCCACCATCTAAATATATTGCTGCTATTACAGCTTCTACACTATCTGCAAGTATTGCTGGTCTATTTTCTCCTCCTGATTGTCTTTCTGATTTTCCTAAGTACAAGAAATCACTAAAATTATGCATTTTTGCAACTTTATATAAACTTTTTTCACATACTACTGTTGCTCTAACTTTAGTCATTTCTCCTTCTTTTAGTTTTGAATAGTTTGCAAATAAATATGTACTTGATATAAATTCTAATATACTATCACCTAAAAACTCTAATTTTTCATTACTTTCTATTCCGTGTTCATATGCATATGATGTATGAGTTAATGCCTTTTTTAATAATTCCTTATTTTTGAATGTGTATCCTATATTTTTTTCTAATTCTTCCATTATATCACCTTCCTTTCAATAAATATATTATATAATATTTTATAAATTTTTCAAGTTATTTAATTAAAATATATAGAACAAATAAAAAAAGGTTAAAATGTTGCAAATTATATAAAAAAGAACGAAGTTTTTCTTCGCTCTTTTGTCTAAACGTTTTCTTTTATATATTCAACAACATCTCCTACAGTTACAACTTTTTCTGCATCTGCATCTGGAATTTCTATGTCGAATTCTTCTTCTAGGGCCATAACTAATTCAACTATATCTAAAGAATCAGCTCCTAAATCATCTATAAAAGATGCTTCCATTGTTACTGATGTATCAGCAACACCTAATTGCTCTACAATTATTCCTTTTACCTTTTCAAATACTTCCTCTGAACTCATTACAAGTTCACCTCCTCTCTAGTGTTAAATGATATATGTCATTTAATTATTAAACCATATCTTTAACATTTATATTATATGTTGTGATTTTTGTCAAGCATATTTATAATATTTTTGTTTTTTATACTGACCATTCTAGTTTTTTTCAAATTCTTCAATCATTTTATCTACTGCTTTATTTTCAACAAATTTTTCAGCTTGTTTTAATGTGTATTCAAATAATTTTTCATCACTGCTTCCATGTGCTTTTACTACTGGTTTTTTTACTCCTAAAAATAATGCTCCACCATATGACTTATAATCCATTGTTTTTTTAAATCTATTAATTGCTGGCAAACATGGTATTGTACATATTTTAGAAATTAAACTTTGTGTTAAACTTTCTGTTAATGTTCTTTTTACAAATTTGCCAAGTCCCTCTGTAGTTTTTAAAAATACATTTCCAGTAAATCCATCAGTTACTATTGCATCTATTTTTCCTGAGAAAGCATCTCTTCCTTCAACATTTCCCACAAAATTTATATTTAATTCTTCTGACTTTTCTTTTAGTAGCTGATAACTTTCTTTCACTAATTCATTTCCTTTTGTTTCTTCTGTTCCAATGTTTAATAACCCTATTGCTGGTTTTTCTATTCCAAATGTATTTCTTAAATATATTGTTGACATTTGTGCAAATTGCAATAGATTTATTGGCTTACAGTTTGTATTTGACCCTGCATCTATTAGTAATAATTGACTCTTATATGCTGGCAATATTCCTGCTAATGCTGGCCTATCAATTCCTTTTATTCTTCCTACTAATAATGTTGCTCCTGCTAGCAAGGCTCCAGAATTTCCTGCAGATATAAATACATCTCCTTCGCCTTCTTTTAGCATTTTAAATCCAACTACCATTGAAGAATTTTTTTTATGCTTTATTGCTAGGGTTGGTTGATCTTCCATTTCTATTGTTTCTTCAGCATTTTTTATTTTTAGTCTTGTTGATATTTCTTCTAATTCTTTTCCATAAAATTCTTTAATTTTATTTCTTAGTATTTCTTCTTTTCCTATTAATGTTACTTCTGCTTTTAATTGGTTTATTGCTTTTACTGCTCCTTTTATATTTGCATCTGGTGCATTGTCTCCGCCCATAGCATCTAATAATATATTCATTATAAAGCCTCCTAATTATCATTATTCAAGATATCATTATTTTATTATTGTTTTATTAAAATTGCAATACTTTTAATAAAATATATTACATTAAAAAGAAACACTTATAAAAAGTGTTCCTTTTTTTATCTACTTTCTTCATCTTTACTGCTTTGTTGTGTTGATTTAGTTTTTGGTGTTAAATGCTTTGGTTTATATGTAATTTGTTTTTTTACTTTTTCTGCTCTTTTTTGTACTTTTTTTGCTCCATCTTGTAATCCTTGTCTAAAAGCTTTTGCTGAATCAATAATACTCTTTGAATTCTCTTCTTCTTCATACTCATATTCATCATCATATTCTTCGTTTTCATATTGGTCTTCTAATAGTTTAATCTTTTCTGTAGTTGCTTTTAGCCAATCTTTTAACTTATATTTTAGTTTAGTTAATAATCCTTCATTTTTAATTTGTACATTATTTCTTTTTCTCTGTTCAAAAGCATTTTGCTTAACCACTTTAAGTTCTTCTAATGGTATTCTGTTACCTGTAAAATATCTTGCTAATTTAGAGAATCCCTTAAAATCATATGTTATGTTCATATTACTTTTTTCTTGACTTTCTGGGTTGCTCCAAATTTTATAATATTCTAATAATCTCTCTTTTGCTCTAGCTCTTAATATAACAGTTTTTCCATCATCAAGAGGATCCAATTCGTTGTTCATTATTGATAAATATATTAACCTATCAGCATTGTTTATGAATTCTTTTATATTTTCATGCCCTTTTAATGTATCTGCTATTATTTTATTCATACCCTCTTTGTTTTCAGGATTTTCGTAAAAATCTAATAATTTTTGTGGTGAGTAGTGTTTCCCATCATAGTTAATTCCTTTTTTTGAAAAAGTATAGCTAAATTTTTGTGATTGTTGTGTTCTTGGTGTCTGAGCTGGTTTTGGTTCTGGCTTTGGTGTCTGAGCTGGTTTTGGTTCTGGCTTTGGTGTCTGAGCTGGTTTTGGTTCTGGCTTTGGTTTCTGAGCTGGTTTTGGCTCTGGCTTTGGTATCTGAGCTGGTTTTGGTT
>CALXZB010000003.1 GCA_944393125.1 uncultured Clostridia bacterium
CTTGAGGCTCTGCTTGCAAAAAAGCCTTTTAGGCGTAAGATAAAAAGCCCCCGGCTTAGCCGGGGGATATTTACTTGTTTTTAATAAAATTTTATAAAACTACTACTAATTTTGAGAAAAGTATGATAGAATAGCAAAAGCGAAAGACACTATGATAAAAATAAAATATGAAAGGATGATAATCAAATGTCAGAAGCAAAATATAATAGAATTTTATTAAAATTAAGTGGAGAAGCATTAGCAGGAGAACAAAAGACAGGTGTAAATGCAGAAGTAGTAGGAAAAATATGTGACAAAATTAAAGAAGTAGTAGAAATGGGAGTACAAGTTGCCATTGTAGTAGGCGGAGGAAACTTTTGGAGAGGAAGACAAGGACACCAAATGGAAAGAACAACAGCAGACTACATGGGAATGTTAGCAACAGCAATGAATGGATTAGCATTACAAGATGCACTAGAAACTAGAGGGGTACATTCAAGAGTGCAAACTGCAATAGAAATGAGAGAGATTGCTGAACCATTTATACAAAGAAAAGCAGAAAAACATTTAAATAGAGGAAGAGTAGTAATATTTGCTTGTGGAACTGGACATCCATATTTTACAACAGATACAGCTGCAGTATTAAGAGCAACTGAAATTAAAGCAGATATTATATTACTAGGAAAAGCAATAGATGCGGTATATTCAGCAGATCCTAAAATACAACCAGATGCAATAAGATTTGAAGAGATATCATATTTAGATGTTCTAAATAAGGATTTAAAAGTTATGGATTCTACTGCAACAGCAATGTGTAGAGATAACAATATTCCATTATTAGTATTTGGAATAGCTGATCCTGAAAACATAGTTAGAGCTGTTAAAGGAGAAAAAATTGGTACAGTTGTATCATAATATATACAAAAAATAGTTATATATTAAATTAGTAAATAATAAAATTTTAAGGAGAGAATAATTATGGATTATACAAATTTAAAACAAAGAATGGATAAATCAATAGGAGCTTATCAAGAAAAATTGTCAGAAATTAGAGCAGGAAGAGCAAATCCTGCAATTTTAAATAAGGTAAAAGTTGATTATTACGGAGTACCAACACCAATAAATCAAATGGCAGGAATATCAGTGCCAGAAGCAAGATTAATAGTGATACAACCATGGGATATGAGTGTATTAAAAGATATAGAAAAAGCAATTTTAGCATCAGATATTGGAATCAATCCAAACAATGATGGAAAAGTAATAAGACTAACTTTTCCAGAACTAAATGAAGAGAGAAGAAAAGAATTAGTAAAAGATGTTAGAAAAATAGCAGAAGAAGCAAAAGTTGCAATAAGAGCAATAAGAAGAGATGGAATTGATGAAGCAAAAACAAAACAAAAAAACAGTGAAATAACTGAAGATGAATTAAAATCAGCTGAAACAGAAATTCAAAAAATAACAGATAAAAGTATAGAAGAAATTGATAAAATTTTAGAAAATAAAGAAAATGAAATAATGTCAGTTTAGGAGCCAATAATGAAATTTAATAAAGAAAATATGCCAAAACATATAGCAATAATAATGGACGGAAATAGAAGATGGGCAAAAGCGAAAGGAAAACCAGCAGCTTTTGGCCATAAAGCAGGAGCAAAAACACTTGAAAATATAGTAAGATATGCAAATAAGATTGGATTAAAATATATAACAGTATATGCTTTTTCAACTGAAAACTGGAAAAGAGCAGAAGATGAAGTAAATGCATTAATGATGTTATTACAAAATTATTTAGATGAATATAGTAAAAGAGCAGATTCTGAAAATATTAGAGTAAAAATTCTAGGAGATATCACAGTACTTTCACAAGGAATGCAAAAAAGTATAGTAAATTGCATGGAAAGGACACAAAATAATACAGGAGTAACTTTTAATATAGCTTTAAACTATGGTGGAAGAGATGAAATAATAAAAGCAATAAAAAATATAGCCAAACAAGTACAGGATGAAGAAATAGACATAGAAAAAATAAATGAAGAAACTATATCAAATAATTTATACACAGCAGGTCAGCCAGACCCAGATTTACTAATTAGAACAAGTGGAGAAATACGCTTAAGTAATTTTTTGCCATGGCAACTTGTATATTCAGAATTTTTATTTATAGATAAAAATTGGCCAGATTTTACTGAAGAGGATTTAGATAATGCAATAGTTGAATATCAAAAAAGAACAAGAAAATTTGGTGCAAATTAAAAACTTTTATAGTTAAAAGGAGAACGTATGGATATAAAAAGAGTAACATCAGCACTATTAGGATTTCCTTTAGTCGTAATAATATTAACATTTGGAAACAAATATATAGTAGATATATTTTTAGCAGTAATTGCAATGTTAGGAATGCAAGAATATTTTAATGCAATATCAAAAGATTCAAAACCTGTAAGATGGTTAGGATATTTATTGTGTATATTTATAGCATTTATACATATAATTCCAGTATATATGCAAATAAGTAGAGTAATTATGATGGCTATTCCAACAATTTTATTAATATTATTTGCACAAGTTATATTAACAAATATGAAAACAAATTTTAAAGATATAGCATATACTCTTTTCGGAATAGCATATATAATAGGTTGTATTTCTTTTATAGCATTATTAAGAGGTCTAGAAAATGGAAGAATATTAGTATGGTATGCAATAATTTCAGCATGGGGAACTGACACATTTGCATATTTAATAGGCAAAAAATTTGGAAAACATAAATTGAGTAAAATAAGTCCAAAAAAATCAATAGAAGGTGCAGTGGCTGGAACTATTGGAGCAACAGTAATTGCTCTAGTATATACATTAGTTATGAATAATGTATATAACTTAGAATATTCATATATACTTATATTAATAACAACTGTAATTTTAAGCATAATTGGTCAAATAGGTGATTTTGCTGCTTCTACTATAAAAAGATATGTAAATGTAAAAGATTATAGTAACTTAATTCCAGGTCATGGAGGAATGTTAGATAGAATAGATAGCTTAATGTTTTTAGCACCATTTGCGTATATAATATTTTCAATGCTTTAGAATAGATAATGAACAATAGGAGGAAAAATTGATTAGCTTTATAATAAATGTTATAAAAATAATATTTTTACTAGGATTTTTAATTTTTATACATGAAGGAGGACACTTTATTGTCGCAAAACTTTGCAAAGTAAAAGTAAAAGAATTTTCAATAGGGTTTGGTAAAATTATTTGGCAAAAACAAAAAAAAGAAACTAAATATACACTAAGACTAATACCTCTTGGAGGCTTTTGCAATATGGAAGGCGAATCTGAAGAATCAGATGACGAAGGTTCATTTTCAAAAGCAAGTGTTTGGAAAAGAATGGCAATAATACTTGCAGGAGCAACAGTAAATATATTATTTGGAATATTAGTATATTTTTTAATAATTTCAACAGTAGCAATACAATTTATGGATCCAGCAAAAGATACTATATTTAATAGAATATATTATGGAGCTAAAAATACAGGAGTATTTATAATATCAATATTTGAAAGTATTAAAACATTATTTGCAGGTGGAATTGCAACAGATCAAATGGTAGGAATTGTTGGGATTTCAGAAGTAGTAGTAAAAACAACTGGAATAATTAATTATATTTACTTACTAGCGGTAATATCTGTATCTTTAGGTGTTACTAATTTACTTCCTATACCAGCTTTAGATGGTGGAAAAATATTAATACTAATTATAGAAATAATAAGAGGAAAACCAATGAAAGTAGAAACAGAAGCCAAAATTCAATTAATAGGTTTTTCAATAATATTTGCACTATTTTTATTGGTAACTTATAATGATATATTAAGAATTGGTAGTGGTTCTTAAATTCAAGAAAAATAGCAGGAAATCTTGCTATTTTCTTTGTTTTGTAGTAAAATGTTAATATTAAAATTGTAAATCAAGGGGGAAACAACATGTACAGAACACACAATTTAGGAGAATTAAATATAAAAAATGTAGGAGAAGAAGTTGAATTATCAGGATGGATACAAAAAATTCGTAATTTAGGTGGAATGATATTTATAGATTTAAGAGATCAATTTGGAATAACACAAATAGTAGTAAATGAACCAAAATTACAGGAACAAGTAAAAGATTATACAACAGAAAGTTGCATACATGTATATGGAAAAGTAGTAGAAAGAAGTAGTAAAAATCCTAAAATGACAACAGGAGAAATAGAAGTAGTTGCAAGTAAAATAGAAATATTAGGAAAATGTAAAAACGTTTTACCATTTGAAATAAATACAGAACAAGATGTAAGAGAAGATTTAAGACTAGAATATAGATTTTTAGATTTAAGAAATCAAAAATTACATGATATAATTCTTTTGCGTTCAAAAATATTAAAAACATTAAGAGATAAAATGGATGAATTAGGTTTTGCTGAAATACAAACACCAATATTGGCAAACTCATCACCAGAAGGAGCAAGAGATTTTTTAGTACCTAGTAGATTACATCCAGGAGAATTTTATGCATTACCACAAGCACCACAACAATTTAAACAATTACTAATGGTAAGTGGATTTGATAAATATTTTCAAATAGCACCATGCTTTAGAGATGAAGACCCACGTGCTGATAGGGCACCAGGAGAATTTTATCAATTAGATTTTGAAATGAGTTTTGCAACACAAGAAGATGTATTTAAAATAATAGAAGAAGTCGTACCATACACATTTAAGAAATTTACAAATTCGAAAGTTGATGAAGGACCATTTATAAGAATTCCATATAAAGAGGCAATGGAGAAATATGGAATAGATAAACCTGATTTACGTAATCCATTAATAATTCAAGATGTAACAAATATATTTAAAGATACTGACTTTAATGCATTCAAAAATAAAACTGTAAAAGCAATAGTTGTACCAAACGGAGCAGAACAAGGAAGAAAATTCTTTGACAAAATGACAGAATTTGCAACATCAGATGAAGTTGGAGCAAAAGGATTAGCTTGGACAAAATTCGAAAAAGAAGGAAATGTTCAAGGTGGAATTGCTAAATTCATAACAGAAGAAGTTAAATATAAATTAGAAAACCAAATTGGAATAAAAAATGGAGATAGCATATTCTTTATAGCAGATGAACTATCAAAAGCGCAAAAAATTGCAGGACTTGTAAGAATAGAATTAGGAGAAAAATTAGATTTAATAGAAAAGAATGTATACAAATTCTGTTTTATAGTAGATTTTCCAATGTATGAATTATCAGATGAAGGAAAAATAGATTTTTGCCATAATCCATTTTCTATGCCACAAGGTGGATTAAATTCATTAAATACAATGAATCCATTAGATATATTAGCATATCAATATGATTTAGTATGTAATGGATATGAAATGGCATCAGGAGCAGTAAGAAATCATGATCCAGAGATAATGGTAAAAGCATTTGAAATAGCTGGATATACAGAAGAAGATGTAAAAAATAGATTTGGAGCATTATATAATGCTTTCCAGTATGGTACACCTCCACATGCTGGAGCTGCACCAGGAATTGATAGAATGATAATGTTAATAGCTAATTCAACAAATATAAGAGAAGTAATAGCATTTCCAAAAAATAAAAAAGCAAGAGACTTATTAATGAGAGCACCATCTTTTGTAACAAAACAACAATTAGATGATGTACATATTCAAATAAAAGACCTTCAGTAAAACTGAAGGCTTTTTCATTAATTAAATTTTATGATTAATAATCAAGTTTAGTATATAATCCTATAGACAATATACCAGATATACCAACTAAAACATATACAATTCTGCTTAAAACACTCATATTACCAAATAAAGTAGCGACTAAATCAAAATTTAAAAGACCAATAAGTAACCAGTTAAGAGCACCAATGATAACAAGTGTTAAAGCAATATAATATAAAACTTTCATAAATAAATTCAGTCCTTTCTTTTTTCTTTTATTAATAGTATATAAAACTTGTATAAAAATATGCAAAAATTTTGAATATTACCAAAAAAGATGTTATAATAAAAATGATTTTTTTTTCGTTTAAGGAGGTTTTATGAAAAAATATAGGTTAGAAATAATAGTATTCTTTGCTGGTGCAATAGGTATGGGACTAGAATTAATTGCAGCAAGAATTCTTTCACCATATGTAGGAAGTTCAAATGTAGTTTGGACAAGTATAATTGGAATAATATTAGCAAGTATGAGTTTAGGATATTGGATAGGAGGAAAAAGAGCAGATAAAAATGCAACTATAGACCAAATTTCAGATATATTATTAATATCAGCAATTTTTACAAGTATTATACCAATATTAGAAACTTTGGTTGTAAAGCAACTTGCTGAAATGATAGAAAATTTAACAATATCAGCAATCTTATGTGCAATAATTGTATTTTCAATACCAAGTTTCATATTAGCAATGATATCTCCATATGCAGTAAAAATAAAAAGTAAAGAAGAAAGTGAAATTGGATCATTATCAGGAAGAATATCATCTTTATCAACAATAGGAAGTATAATAGGAACATTTTCAATGGGATTTTTATTAATACCTAATATTGGAGTAACTAATATTAATATTATAATAACATTATTGTTAATAGTATTATCTATATTTAGTAAAGAAAAGAAAAATAAAAAGTATTTATATGTAATAATTTTAAATATAAGTATAGTATTAATTTTAATTATATTAGGAAAATGGATTTTTAAATTAAATAATCCAGATATATTATTAGATACTGATTCACAATATAGTAGAATTTGGGTAAAACAAATAGCAACAGAAAAAAACACATATAAAACATTACAAGTAGATACAGGATTAGAATCTTATATTGACATAGACACAGGAGAAATGGGAGCAAAATATTTGAGATTTTATGATTTTTTTGAATATTTTAATAAAAATGCTAAAGATACACTTCTAATAGGAGGAGCAGCATATACATATCCTATTCATTATCTTGACAAATTCGAAAATAAAACAATAGATGTTGTAGAAATTGATGAAAAAATGACAGAAATTGCCCAAAATGAATTTGGACTAGATACAAGTAATCCTAGACTAAATATTTATAATCAAGATGGAAGAAGTTATTTAAATTATAGTGAAAAGAAATATGATACTATCTTAATAGATGCATTTAAAGGTATGAATGCACCTTTTGAACTTACAACATATCAAGCCCTTTCTAATGCTAAAAATTTGTTAAATGAAAACGGAATAGTATTAACAAATATTATTTCCTCAATTGAAGGAGAAAATTCAAAATTTATTCAATATGAATATGCAACTTATAAAGCTGTTTTTGACGATGTAAAAATATTTATGGTAAATAGTAATGATAGAGAAGTAGAACAAAATCTAATCCTTATGGGAATAAAAGGAAATCCAGAAATAGATGATAGCAAATTTGAAAAATATAATAATTATTTAAAAATGGAAGTTACTAATTTTGAAACAAATAAAAAGATTGTAACTGATGATTTTGCACCAATAGGAAATTAGAATAAAAATCTTTACAAACTATAAAAACCATGTTATAATAACAAATATAAAATAATAAGAGCCTATGAAAAAGCAAAGTAAATATATTAATTTATATTACAGAGAGAGTAGCATAGCTGAGAGCTATTTATATAAAATATATTGAAATTTCACTTTTGAGGTCTTGCTTTGAAAGTTAAGTAGAAGTGAGCGTTTGTAACGTTAAAACTAAAATAAGGTTAATAATATAATAAATATAGAAATTATTAATAAAATTAGGTGGTACCACGAAAAGAATCATTCGTCCTAGTAAAATTAGGAGAATGATTCTTTTTATAGTATTAAAAGGAGAGATGATATGGAAGAAAAAACAAATAAAAAGAAAAAAGGAATAAAAGGAATTTTAATATTTTTAATAATAATATTAATAATAGTAGGATTATATTTTACAACTGTAGTTGTAAAAAAAATTAATATAAGCAAATTAATTAATGAATATTGTCCATACAATGGAGAACATCCTGTAGAAACAGGTGCAAAAGGAGAAATACATTCAACATGTAAAGGATGTAGTAAACTAATGAAATTTGAATATAAAATTGCAGATGAACTGTGTGAAGAATGTGCACAAGAATTACATAGGTGTAAACGCTGTGGAAAATTATTAAAATAGAGAGGAGAAAAACATGAAAGAACAAATTAACAAAATTAAAGAACAAGCTTTAAAAGATATTTCAGCTGTAGAAGAAATAAAAACATTAAATGATGTAAAAGTAAAATACCTAGGAAAAAAAGGAGAATTAACAAGTGTATTAAGAGGAATGGGAAGTTTGTTGCCAGAAGAAAGACCTATTATAGGAAGTCTTGTAAATGAAGTCAGAGAGGAAATTGAACAAGCAATAAAAGCAAAAGAAGAAAAATTTCAAGAAATGGAACTACAAGAAAAATTAGAAAAAGAAACAATAGATATTACATTACCTGGTACAAAAATAAAAAGAGGTAGTAAACATCCAGTTAACAGAGTAATAGAAGAAATAGAAGACTTATTTGTATCTATGGGATATGATGTTGTATCAGGACCAGAACTAGAAACAGACGAATTTTGCTTTGAAAGATTAAACTTACCAAAAGGGCATCCTGCAAGAGATATGCAAGACAGTTTTTATATAACAAAAGAATATTTATTAAGAACTCAAACATCAGCAGTTCAAGCAAGAACAATGTTAGCAAATACAGAAAAAACACCTATAAGAATGATATGTGCAGGAAAAACATACCGTAGAGAAGACGATGCAACACATTCACATCAATTTGGTCAAGTAGAAGGATTAGTAATAGATAAAAAAGAAAGAAACGTATCTCTTGCAGACTTAAAAGGAACATTAGAAATATTTGTAAAGAAATTAATAGGAAAAAATTGTGAATTACGTTTTAGACCAAGTTATTTTCCATTTACAGAGCCATCATACGAAGTAGATGTAAGTTGTTTTAAATGCGGTGGAAAAGGATGCAGTCTATGTAAGCAAACAGGATGGATAGAAGTATTAGGGGCTGGAATTGTTCATCCACATGTATTAGAAATGAATGGATATAATCCAGAACTATATGGAGGATTTGCATTTGGAACAGGATTAGATAGATTAGCAATGTTTAAATATGCAATACCAGATATGAGATATTTATATACAAATGATATAAGATTTTTATCACAATTTGATAGAAAAGATGAAGAATAAACTACTAAGATTTAAGGAGGAAAGAAATGAAATTAAGTACAAATTTTGTTAAAGACTATATAGATATAGATGTAGATGTAAAACAATTAGCAGAAGATATGACAAGAGTTGGTAATGAATATGACTCTGCTGGTAAATTAATAAATGCAACTAAACTAATAATAGGAAAAATAATAGAATGTGTAGATCATCCTGATTCAGACCATTTACACCTTTGTAAAGTAGATATCGGAAAAGAAGTTCTAAATATAGTATGTGGAGCTCCTAATGCAAGAAAAGGATTAAAAGTTATTGTTGCACAAAATGGAGCAGAACTTCCAGAAAAAACTATAAAAAAAGGAATGATAAGGGGACAAGAATCAAATGGAATGCTTTGCTCAATTGCTGAACTTGGATTAGAGCATAAATTCTTAAAACCTGAAGACAAAGATGGAATTGCTGAACTTGGAGAAGATGCAGTTATTGGAGAAGATCCAATTAAATATCTTGGATTAAATGATGATGTTATAGATTTTGAACTAACAGCTAATAGAGGAGATTTATTAAGTGTACTAGGAATGGCATATGAAATAGGAGCAATATATGATAAAACTGTAAAAACAGTAGATTTAAGTCATAAAGAATATGGAAAAGATTTAAATGAAAGTTTTAAAACAGAAGTAAAAACAGATAATTGCAAATTACTTTTAGTAAAAAAAGTAGAAAATGTTGAAATAAAAGAAAGTCCAAGTTTTATAAAAAATAGATTAATAGCATCAGGTATAAGACCAATTAATAATGTAGTAGATATAAGTAATTATGTAATGCTAGAATTAGGGCAACCATTACATTTTTATGATGCAGATAGACTAGGAAAAAAATTAGTAGTAAGAATGGCAGAAAAAGGTGAAAAACTTACCACTCTAGATAATATAGAAAGAACTTTAGACGATTCAGATATAGTAATTGCAGATAGTACTCATGGAGTTGGACTTGCAGGAGTAATGGGAGGTTTAGAAACAGAAGTTGAAAATGATACTAAAAATATAATAATAGAATCAGCCATTTTTGACTCTGTAAAAATAAGATTAACATCAAAAAAGATTTTAAGAAGTGAGGCAAGCAATAGATTTGAAAAAGGATTAGATCCTAATAGAACATATATGGCAATAGAAAGAGCATGTACATTATTAGAAAAATATGCAAATGGAAAAGTTGTTACTGGAATTGTTAAATATGATAAAACAGATAATAAAGAAAAAGAAATTAATTTAGAGTTCAAAAATGTTAATGATGTATTAGGAACAACAATTTCACAAAAAGAAATTCTTGATGTATTTAGAAAATTAGGATTTTCTTATTCTGTAAAAGGAGATATTGTAACAGTCAAAGTTCCTACAAGAAGACTAGATATATCTATAAAAGAAGACTTAATTGAAGAAGTTAGCCGTATATATGGAGTTGACAATATACAGGGAAAACTACCAGTAGTGCCTATGAAAAAAGGAACATTTGATAAAACTCAAAGAGAAATAAGAAACAAGATGATAGCACTTGGATTAAATGAAACATTAACATATGTTTTAATTAATGACAAAGAAGTACATAAATTCACTTTAGATGAATTTGAGGAATTGAAATTATTAGATCCAATTACAGAAGACAGAAATACATTAAGATATACAATAATACCATCATTATTAAAAATATATGAATATAATAATGCAAGAGGACAAAAAGATATATCAATATTTGAAATAGGAAAAGGTTTTTACAAAAAAGGAGAAATATACGGAGAAGACACAAAACTATGCTGTTTAATGACAGGAAAATATTCAATAGGATTAAATCATACTAATAATGTTGACTTCTATACAATTAAAGGTGTTGTAGAAGAGATTCTAAATTATTTAGGATATGAAGGAAGATATAGCTTTATAAAACAAGAAATGCCAAAAGAAATACATCCAGGTCAAAGTGCATATATAAATGTAAATGGAACTGATGTAGGAATTATTGGAAAACTACATCCAAATGTAAGTAAAGAAGATATTTATGTATTTGAAATTAATTTAGATGAATTA
Source organism: uncultured Clostridia bacterium (assembly GCA_944393125.1). GTDB lineage: Bacteria > Bacillota > Clostridia > TANB77 > CAG-508 > CAG-269. The sequence goes on from CALXZB010000003.1 coordinate 11,308, forward strand.
TTTAAGAAAAAAGTTGGAAAAATGAAATATAAAGAAATTTCAAAATTTCCAAGTGTAAAAAAAGATGTTGCATTTTTAATCAATAAAAAAGTAGTATCAAAAGACATTGAAAAAGTTATTAAAAATTCAGGGGGAAGTATACTTTCAGATATAGAAGTATTTGATGTTTACACAGGAAAAAATATAGATGAAAATAAAAAATCTATTGCATATTCATTAAATTTTATAGATAATAAGAAAACCCTAACAGATGAAGAAGTTAATAATTTATTAGAAAAAATTATTAAAAATGTTTGTGATAAATTTGGAGCAGAACTTAGAAAATAAGAAATCCCCCACCGTAATGAAACGGTGGGGGCAAATTTTTACCTAAATCTAAGTCAAAAACTCAGAAAAGGTGGAGGATCATGCCGGATAGATGTCAGACAACAGGCCGATATCTTTGCCGGAATCATCACATACCAAATAACTGTGGTAGTCCTTGTCAAAAGTGGACAAGATGGTAGCTTTGGGATTACCATTTTTGTCCATTCCATGACTCAGGATAAAGTCAATGCCGATACGCCCACTGGAGGGTTTACCATTGATATTAATGGTAGCTGTTCCATCACCATTGTAGGTGAGGTTACAATGCTTGACCCACAAGGGCTTTGCCTCATCTTCGCTGGGAATAAGCATTGCGTGAAGAATGCGAGGCTTTGTGTAGAAGAGCCCATCTACTTTGGTCAGATTAACTCCGACCTGTCCAATGGACCAGCAGTTGAATCCGCTGGTAGTCTTATCAGACTTTTCAAAACAGATAACAGATCCGAGAGGAGCTGCTACCGGCCCAGAAACATTGTCCAAAATCAGCTGATGGTGTTCCACACTGATTGCATCCCGAAGAAATTCAGGAATTGTGCTCAGAGTGGAAATCTCCACAGAATTTTCTTGCTGAGCTACAGCAGGGGCATGGATCTTAATGACGTTGTACAACATTTTGTTAACCTCCAAAAATTTTTTGTTAATAAAATTAACACTATTATTATACCAAATTTTAATAAAAAAGTCAATTTATGTAAATTATAAATTAATTCTAAAAAGGTATTATTTATAAAAAATTAGAATTTTTGTTCGCAAGTATTGCTATTTTTAATGTAACATGCTATTATTATTTAACATAGGAAATGAGAATAAGCAGATGTGTGTTTCCACTTTACTACATAGTTTATACTATGGGAAAGTGAGGTGGTGTTTATGGAATTTATATTATCATTAATATATGCATTGGGATTTTCCCTTACTGTAAACGTAGCCTTATTAGCAATTATATATATAATGTGGACAAATAAGGAATAATAAAAACAACACATCTTTGCTTGACCGGCAGATGTGTTGTTACGACTAATATGTGGTAACCACTATTTGTGGTTTTCATTTCCTATATTTATTATACTAATTTTCTATATAAAAGTCAATGATTTTTTGTCTATATTAAAAAACTTTACATAAATGTTGCACAGAAATATTAAATATGATATAATAGAATACAATATTTAAAAAAGGAGATTAGAAATGATAAATAAATTTTACTTAGATAAAGAAAAAGATATAATAGTAAATTTATACAAAACAGGAGAAGATGAAATTACATATATACTAGAAACTCCAAATCATAATACAGGAAATCTAATTACAAATTTAGCGCAAATTTGTGGTCTTGAAACAACCAAAAATGAACAAGGACTAAAAGTAATTATAGGAACAATACCAGCGAGCATAAATGGTGACAATGAGGAAGTATATATATTTAGATTAGGTGGAATAAAAATTGCTAACATATATGAAGGTAGAGTTGAAATAAAGGCAAAAATACCAGCAATAACCAAAACATTAATGTCACAAACTAAAAACTATAAATTACCTATAAATAAAACAATAGTAAAAACATACATAATCAAAAAACTAAAATTTAGAACAGATTTACACACACATATGAATGCAAATTTATCTCCAGACTGCTTAATAGCTTTAGGAATAGTTCATCAAGTAAAATACCCATTATATTATATTAAAAAGTTAAATTTAAAACTAAGTAAAAAACAAGAAGAAAAAATATACAAACAAAGAGAAGAAGTAGAAAAAAGATTTGAAAACAGCGAATTACAAGGAAAATATTTAACCAGAAAAATAGATGACAATACATTTATAAATTTTGCGGATTTTATATTAAACAATTTAGAAAATGCACAATATAATATAGAAAAAATAAGAACTAGTTTAGCAATATTAAAAGATGGACAAGCAGTATTTACTAACCTAGAAAAATGTTATATTTATAGATATGTATTTGCCAAAGGAAGCACTTCAACTGAAAAAATTAAATTTACAGAAGAAGAAGTAAAAACAATACCAGAAAAAGATATAGTAGAAATTGTATTAAAAATGCTAGAAGACAAAAAAGAAAATAGTCCATATAAAAATAATACATTAAGACAAGATAAACTTTTATGGATTGCTAGAGAATATAAAAAACAAGGAATTAAATATGTTGAAATAGCAGACACAGAATTAGCTAAAATTGGAGAACCAGCAGTTAAAATGTTACAAGAAGTTCATGATATTTTTCCAACAATTGAAAAAGAAACAGGAGTAAAAATAAGATTTTTATTAGCAATTAGAAGAATTGCATTAACAATAATAAAAGACCAGAAAACCAGTGATACATATTTAAAAGATACAATGAATGTATTAAAAGCAGTTGCCAAAAGTCCATATGTTGTTGGAAGTGACATAATAGGAGAAGAAATAAATGACATATCTGACTTACAACCATTAATAGAACAGATTGTTAAATATGTTAAAGAAGAAGATCCAAAATTTACTATAAGAATACATGCTGGAGAAAATGATAGTTTGAAAGACAATGTAAGAAAATCAATTCTATGTGTAAAGGAAGCACTAAAAGAGGGACAAACAATGCCTAAATGTAGAATTGGACATGGACTATATTCAGAAGATTTAAACAGTCAAGAAGGAAAAGAACTAATACAGCTAATGAAAAAAGCAGGAATTATAGTAGAATTTCAATTAACTTCTAATGTTAGACTAAACAATATAAGTGATTTAAGTAATCACCCAATCAAAAAGTTTTTACAAAATGGTATAAAATGTGTTCAAGGTACAGACGGATGTGGATTTTATGGTTCAGACACATTTGATGAACAACTTGCTTTGCAAAATTTATTAGGATTAACAGATGAAGACTTTGAAAAAATGAGAAAAGTAGAAGAAGAAATAATAGAAAATAGTGAAAATTATTTTAAAGAAAAAAGTGAAAAATTTGAACAATTTTTAGCAGGAAGAACAATAAGAGAAGCGGTTCTTGAATTAGAAGAAAAAAATATGAAAGAAACAGAACACCAAGGCGAGTTAAGAATTACAAACAGTTTATACACAGAAACAGAATTGAAAGAAAAAATAAAACAACTACCAACAGATAAAGTGCCTGTAATAATTGCAGGAGGAAGTTTTAATACAAAAGGAAGAGAAACAATACCAACACAAGAGGGAATAAAAGTATTAAGAGATTTTATAGAACATGTAGACAATAATAATGTATATTTTATTATAGGACATAAAATGCAAGGCTATGAAAAAGCCATAGTAGATATTTCGAAAGAACTAAATAAAAAATTTGAAATAAATGCAATTGTTCCAAAAGTTGTTACACCCAAAGTAAAAGATAGATTACTAGATGAAAACATAAATGGAATTTGCGTTTCAACAGAAACAGAGGAACTTGGAATTTACAAAAGTTTTAATTATGAAATTTTTGAAAGAAGAAAATCTATTGTTATTGCTTTTGATGGAAATTCACCAGTATTAAATTTAGTGCAAGAAGCTAAAAATGGAAAAGGCAAATCAAAAATATATGTTAACAAAGAAAATCAATTATTAAAAGAAAAAGCTGATACATTAGATGGATATGTAGTTCCATTTGAAATGAAAGATAAAATAGTTAATAAAATATTTGAAGATAATCCAGAAATATTACAACCTAAAATATTAAAATAAATATTTGAAATATAAAAAAAATATGTTATAATGTAAAAAAATGATAATAAAGAGGTATACATATGAGAATAGATCAAAGAATGGAAGAAATACAAGGTAAATTAATGAAAATAATGGCAGAAGCAAATAATAGAGAAGAAGGAATTAAATTACTAGAAGAATATGGACTAGATAAAGAAACAGCAACAAAATTATTAAAAGCATTTGAATATACTGAATCAGCAAAACAAACAGCAAAAAATGTTTGGGAATCAGCATATGAAAGCAAAGTTGGAAGTGAATATTCAGACGAAATGGCAAAAAGCCAAGAAACAGCAACAGATGCTAGAATGTATTTTGATTTATTTAATGGACAATGCGCATTGCTAATTATTGCAAGAACTCTACCACCAAACCAAATAAGTCCTGAAGTATTAGGTAAATTATATGAGAGTAAAATAAGAGAAGAACAAATAAACAATTCAGCATTAAGAGTTTCATACCATTATTATTGTGAAAGTCAGCAGAAAAGTATAGACAAAGAAAAATTAAAAGAGTTTATGGAAAAGGTAAGAAAAAATTCAATAAGTCAAAAAAGAGAAATAGAGAAAGCAGAAGAAAAATATAATGCATTAAAGAGAGATTATATAAATCTTCAACATGAATATTCAGAAATAGTTGAAGAACATGAAACATACTACCAAACTGCACTTTCATTGATTAAGGAATTACAAGCAAAAGTAAATCAACTACAAAGGAGAGGGATTTTTCAAGTAATAGGTGATAAAATATCAGGAAAAAACGTAATCCAAAGAAGAAGATTACCAGGAAATAACCCTGAACTTCCAGAATCTTTATATAAAAATAATACTGAAAGAATGGGGTTATATGTAAGAAATGAAGGAGAAGGAAAACAAAATGATAGAAGCAAAACATCTTCTGAACTAGCAAAAAAAGTAGAAAATGATGAATTACAACAATAAAAACGATAAAATTATAAAAAAGACTTGACAAATGAACAAAAAAGGTGTAAAGTATATTAGCATTACACCTTTTTATTATGTTAAAAAGAGTAAAAATGCGAAAACAAAAGAGGTGATAGTAGAAATGGATAAAAAAGTTACAATAAGTATGTTGTGGCAAATATATGGAAATCTATTAACAGAAAAGCAAAATGAATATATAAACTACTATTACAACCAAGATTTATCTTTATCAGAAATAGCAGAAAATGACAATATAACTAGGCAAGCTGTAAGAGATATAATTAAAAAGGGGGAAAGAAAACTTTTCGAATACGAAGAAAAGCTATTGTTTATGAAAAAGACAATTAATCAGGAACAAAAAATTTCACAAATTTTATTTAATCTAACAAAAATACAAAAAGACTCATCAGATAAACAAATAAGTAGTATTTTAGAAGAAATAAAAAAAGAATTAAATTGTTTAATATAAACAAAAGATAGGAGGAAAGAATGGCTTTTGAAGGACTATCATCACGTTTGCAAGAAATAACAAGAAAAATTAGAGGGAAAGCAAGAATAACAGAATCTGATTTAAAAGAAATGCTAAGAGAAGTAAAACTAGCATTACTTGAAGCAGATGTAAATTATAAAATAGTTAAAGAATTCATTTCAACTATACAAGAAAAAGCTTTAGGGCAAGATGTAATGAAATCATTAACACCAGGGCAACAAGTTATAAAGATTGTAAAAGATGAAATGGTGCAATTATTAGGAGGAACGGAAAGTAAAATAAACTTTACACCAAATCCACCAACAATTATAATGTTAGTAGGATTACAAGGTTCAGGAAAAACAACAACAGCTGGAAAACTTGCTAACATATTACGCAAACAAGGAAAAAAACCTTTACTAGTAGCTTGTGATATATATAGACCAGCAGCAATTAAACAATTACAAGTAGTTGGAGCACAATTAAATATTCCTGTATATGCAAATGAAACATCAAAAGATGTTGTTCAAATTAGCAGGCAAGCAATGAATGTGGCAATATCAAAATTAAATGATGTAGTTATATTAGACACTGCAGGTAGGTTACATATTGATGATGAACTAATGCAAGAATTAAAAAATATAAAATCTAATATAAAACCACATGAAATTTTATTAGTTGTAGATTCAATGACAGGTCAAGATGCAATAAATGTAGCTCAAACATTTAATGAAACTGTTGGAATAGATGGAGTTATATTAACAAAATTAGATGGTGATACAAGAGGTGGAGCAGCCCTTTCTGTAAAAAAAATTACAGGTAAACCAATAAAATTTGCAGCAACAGGTGAAAAATTAAGTGATATAGAAACATTTAACCCAGAAAGAATGACATCAAGAATACTTGGCATGGGAGATGTGTTATCAATAATTGAAAAAGCAGAAGAAGCTATGACCGAAGAAGATGCAATAAAACTAGAAAAACAACTTCGAAAAGAAGAATTTGATTTAGATGATTATTTAACACAAATCAGACAAGTTAAAAAAATGGGTTCATTTTCTTCTATATTAAAATTAATTCCAGGTGCAAATAAAATAAAAGACTTAAACATAGATGATAAAGAATTTAATAAAATAGAAGCAATTATTTGCTCAATGACAAAACAAGAAAAAAGAAATACAAAATTATTAAATGGGAGTAGAAGATTACGTATAGCAAAAGGTAGTGGAACAACAGTACAAGATGTAAATAAATTTATGAAATCATTTGAAATGACACAGAAAATGATGAAACAATTAAAATCAAATAAAGGTGGCATGAGAAAAATGATGAAAAATATGAATATGGATGATTTAAAAAATCTTAAAATATAGTTAATAAATTTTAAATATATTAAACATTATTTAGGAGGTGAATTATAATGGTAAAAATAAGATTACAAAGAGAAGGAAAGAAAAAAGCTCCTTTCTATCATATAGTAGTAGCTGATTCTAAATCTCCAAGAGATGGAAAAATAATTGAACAAATAGGAACATATGACCCAATGACAGAACCATCAACAGTAGTTCTAAATAAAGAAAAATTAGAACAATGGATAAAAAATGGTGCACAACCAACAGATACAGTTAAAGCACTTATAAAAAATGCTTAATTGGAGGCAATAATGAAAGAAATTTTAGAAACAATAATCAAAAACTTAGTAAATAGACAAGATGCTATTGAAATAAAAGAAATAGAAGATGAAAAAAGCATAGTCTTTGAAGTAAAAGTTGCTGAAGAAGACATGGGAAAAATCATCGGTAAACAAGGAAAAATTGCACAATCAATAAGAACAATAGTAAGAGCTGTATCTAATAAAAAAGATAAAAAAGTTACAGTTGAATTTATTGGATAATTGGAGAATTGTATGCAAAAAAGATTAGAAATAGGTCAAATCATAAATGTATTTGGAATAAAAGGTGAATTAAAAGTAATACCTTTTACGGATAATATAAGTAGATTTGATGATTTAAAAAAAGTATATATTAAATCTAACAAACAAGAAAAAATATATAAGGTAGAAAATGTGAGATATCACAAAAATATGGTATTATTAAAATTAGAAGGTGTAGAAAATCCAGAACAAGCAGAACTATTAAAAAATTGTTTTTTAGAAATAGACAGAGAAGATGCTGTACCTCTTGAAAAAGGACAATATTTTATAGTAGACTTAATCGGTCTAAAAGTCTATACTGAAGAAGGAACAATGCTAGGAGTAGTTGATGATATTTATAACACAGGAGCAAATGATATATATGTTATAAAACAAGACTCTGGAAAACAAATTTTATTACCAGGAATCAAAGATGTAATAAAAGAAGTTATACTTGATGATAAAATAATAGTTCATATTATACCAGGACTGATTTAATGGAGGTAAAAATGCGATTTGATGTGTTAACACTATTTCCTGAAATGTTTCAGCCTATAAAGCAGAGCATAATAGGAAAAGCTGAAGAGAAAAAACTAATAGATATAAATTTAATAAATATTAGAGATTTTTCAAAAGATAAACACAGAAAAGTAGATGATACACCATATGGTGGAGGAGCTGGCATGATAATGCAAGCTAATGTGGTATATGATGCATATAAATCAATAACTAATAAAGAAAATGCAAAAGTAATATATCTTTCACCACAAGGGAAATTATTAAATCAGAAAAAAGTAGAAGAATTAAGCAAAGAAAAGCATATTATTTTACTTTGTGGACATTATGAAGGAATAGACCAAAGAGTAATTGACAAAATTGTAGATGAGGAAATATCTATTGGAGATTATGTATTAACAGGTGGAGAAATCCCAGCAATGGTTTTAATAGACTCAGTAAGTAGATATGTAGATGGAGTTTTAAGTGAAGATTCAACTTCAGAAGAATCATTTTCACAAGGAATACTTGAATATCCTCAATATACAAGGCCAGAAATTTTTGAAAATGAGAAAATTCCTGAAATATTACTATCAGGTCATCATTCTAATATACGCAAATGGAGAAGATATCAATCTTTGAAAAATACATATTTAAAAAGACCAGAACTTTTAAAAAATGTAGAACTGTCTGATGAAGACAAAGAAAATTTAGAAAAAATAAAAAATGATACAATGTGCTGAACTATACAATTCAAGGCACCGCTTGTATAAAGAAAGAAGGAGGTAAATACGATGGATATCATAAAATCAATAGAACATGAACAACTAAAAAACTCTATTCCAGAAATTAAAGTTGGAAATACAGTAAGAGTACATGTTAAAATAAAAGAAGGAAACAAAGAAAGAATCCAAGTATTTGAAGGAATTGTAATTAAAAAACAAGGTGGAGGAGTTAATGCAACATTTACAGTAAGAAAAATATCTTACGGAGTTGGTGTTGAAAAAACATTTTTAATTCATTCACCATTAGTAGAAAAGGTAGAATTAGTTAGAGTTGGTAAAGCAAGACGTGCTAAACTTTACTACCTAAGAGAAAGAACAGGTAAAGCTTCTAAAACTAAAGAAATGGTTGGAGCAAGAATTGAAAATAAAGAAATTGTTCTTAAAGAAGCTGAAATACCTGCTACTGAAACAGTTGCTGAAAATACAGAAAATGCTGAATAAAAATAACAAGAGCATCTCAAAAGAGGTGCTTTTAATTTGGCAAAAATTTCAATAAAAAAATTGTCGAAATAACTTTACAAAAAAACATAACTAATATAAAATAAAAAAGACAAAGTAGGACAAAATATAAAAATACGGAGGAAAAAATGAAAGAGAAAAATGAATTAAGTTATAGAGACTTAAAAATGATATGCAATAAAGATATGTTTCATTTTGAAACAACAGAAGAACTAGAACCAATTAATGATGGAATAGGCCAGGAAAGAGGAATAAAGGCATTACAATTTGGCATAAATGTGGATGTAAAAGGTTATAACTTGTATATAGAAGGACCAAGTGGGGTTGGAAAAACAATGTATGCTAAAAACTATTTAGAAAGTATATCTAACAAAAAGAAAATTCCATGTGATTGGTGTTATATATATAATTTCCAAAATCCAAATGAGCCAGTAGCAGTATCATTGCCAGCAGGACAAGGTAAAGAATTTAAAGAAAGCATGGATGGATTTATAAAAGAAGTAAAAAAAGACATAAAGAAAACATTTAATGCAGATGACTTTGAAAAAGAAAAAGCATTAATAAAAAAAGAATTTGAAAACAAAAGAGAAATAGTAATGACAAAACTTAATGAAGAATCTCAAAAACATGGTTTTCAAGTAAAATCTGCACAAAATGGAATCTATATGATGCCAATAATGGATGGAAAAGTTGTTCCAGAAGAAGAATTTGATAAATTAGATGAAATTATTAAACAAGAATATGAATCTAAGTCATTAATAGTTCAAGAACAAATAATGCAAGCAATAAGCACAATAAAACAAATAGAAAGACAAGCTGACAAAAAAGTATCTGAATGGCAATCAAATGTAGCTCTTTTAACTGTCAATGCACATATAAACTATATAAAATCTAAATATAAAAGAAACAAAAAAATAAATCAATTCCTTAATGATGTAAAACAAGATGTATTAAATAATGTTGCATATTTCTTAGAAGAAGACAAGCAAAACAATAATACACAAGTTCAACAAAATATATTACAAAGAAAACCTGATCCTTGCTTAAATTATAGAGTAAATTTACTTGTTGATAATAGCAACAGAGAAGGTTGCCCTATTATAATGGATTCAAACTATACTTTTCAAAATTTATTTGGAAAACTTGAATATGAAAATTATTATGGAACACTAAAAACAGACTATACAATGTTAAAACCAGGATTACTACACAAAGCAAATGGTGGATATATAATTTTCCAAGCAAAAGACTTGTTGCTAAATCCTATTTGCTATGAAGAATTAAAAAGAGTTTTAAGGGTAAAAGAACTAGGAATAGATAATGTAAATGAACAAAGAACATCAATGGCTATGATTTCTTTAAAACCAGAACCAATTCCACTAGATTTAAAAGTAATACTTATTGGTGATTCTAATTTATATCATACATTATTGGCAATGGACAGTGATTTTAGAAAATTATTTAAAATTAAAGTTGAATTTGAAGAAACAGCACCTATAAATGAAGATAATGTAAATAAATTAGCTAGATTTGTGCATACATTTTGTAACCAGGAAGAATTACCACCATTAGATAAAACAGCAATGGCAAGAATTGTAGAATATGCATCTAGATTAGCAGGAGATAAAGATAAAATATCAAACAAATTTACAGATTTAGCAGAAATAATAGGTGAAGCAGGAACATGGGCAAAACTTTCAAAAGCTAAAATTGTAACAGAAGATTTTGTAAATAAAGCACTTGAAGAAAGAATAGATAGAATAAAAAAATATGATTCAAAATATACAGAAATGATAAAAGAAAATACACTATTAATAAATACAAAAGGCTCATTAGTAGGAGAATTAAATGGATTAACTATAATGACAATAGGAGATTACTCATTTGGAAAACCGACCAAAATTACTGTAAACACATATACTGGAAAAGGTGGAGTCATAAATATTGAAAGAGAAGTAGAACTTTCAGGCTCAACACATTCAAAAGGAGTATATATTTTATCAGGATATTTAGGAGAAATGTTTGCACAAGATATACCATTATGTTTAACAGCAAGTATCTGTTTCGAACAATTATACAATGGAGTTGATGGAGATAGTGCATCAAGTACAGAACTATATGGATTATTATCAAGTCTTTCCGGAATCCCAATAAAACAATCAATTGCAGTAACAGGTTCAGTAAATCAAAAAGGACAAATACAACCAATTGGTGGTGTTAATGAAAAAATTGAAGGATTTTTCCAAATCTGTAAAATGCGTGGACTAGATGGAACTCATGGAGTTATGATCCCAGTTCAGAACATCAATAATTTGCAACTTTCAGATGAAGTTGTAGATAGTGTAAAAAATAAAAAATTCCATATATATGCAGTTTCTACAATAGAAGAAGGAATTGAAGTATTAACTGGTGTTCCAGCAGGTAAAAAAGATAAAGAAGGAAAATTCCCAGCAGGTACAATAAATCATTTAGTTTATGAAAAATTAAAAAAATATGCTAAAGCTTGTGGAAAATAGAGAGGAAAAATGGAAGAACAAGAATATAAAATAGAAAATATAAAATCATTTGAATTACAAGACATATTTGACTGTGGACAATGTTTTAGATGGAATAAAGAAGAAGATGGAAGCTATACAGGTGTATTCAAAGAAAATGTAATGAATGTAAAGAAAAATGGAAATACAGTAATCTTTAAAGGAATATGTAAAGGAGATATTAAAGAAATAGTAGAAGACTATTTTGATTTAAATCGTAATTATGAAGAAATAAAGAAGCAATTATCTCAGATTGATGAACACATAAAAACAAGTATAGAATATGGACAAGGAATAAGAATATTAAACCAAGATTTATGGGAAATGATAATCTCATTTATAATATCAGCTAATAACAATATTCCAAGAATAAAGGGAATAATAGATAAAATTGCAAAAGGCTATGGAAAAGAAATTGAATGGCAAGGAAAAAAATATTATACTTTTCCAACTGCAGAAGAATTAAAAAATGTAGGAATAGAAGAATATAGAAAACTAGGAGCAGGTTTTAGAGATGTACGCATATATGAAACTGTTCAAATGGTATTAAATAAAAAAGTTGACCTAGAAAAGATGCAAAATAATCCAAATACACTAGAAGTAAGAGAACAATTATTAACATTATCAGGAGTTGGCCCTAAAGTTGCAGATTGTATTCTATTATTTTCAACATTAAAACGTTTTGAGGTTTTCCCAATAGATGTTTGGGTAAGACGTGTTATGAATGATTTATATATAAAAAAACAAGATGAAACAAAAGTAAATAAAAAAGAATTAGAAAAACTTGCACACGAAAAATTTGGGAATCTTGCAGGAATTGCTCAACAGTATTTATTTTATTGGAAAAGAGAAGCCTAATATAGGGTGTCCTGAAATAGGAGCCCAAGAAACAAAAAATCCAGCTCGATAAGAGTTGGATTTTTTGATATAAAAAGTAAGAAAAATACTGACAAATCAATACTTTAATGATATAATTCAATTGTAAAAAGTATTGATTTTGGAGGTATAAAATGGGATTTAAATATTATGAACAAAACCAATTAATGATACCAATGGAATGGAAAACATTAATAGATAAAAATGATGTAGTATTCGTATTAAATGATTTAATAGATAATATGAATATAGATAAATTGTTAGAAACATATTCTCCATTAGGAAATAGCTCATACTCTCCAAAAATGATGTTAAAAATATTAATGTATGGATATATAAGAAAAAGATATTCATCAAGACAAATAGCAGAAGCAGTACAATGCGATATAAAATTCATATGGTTAGCAGGAGGAAATAAACCAACAAGAAATGTAATCAATTCATTTAGAAAAGACAAAATGAAGATCATAATGGAAGATGTATTTGTAGAATTGCTTGAAGTACTTGAAAGAAAAGGATATATCAATACAGAAGAGTATTTTGTAGATGGAACAAAAATAGAAGCAAACGCAAATAAATATACATTTGTATGGAAAAAAGCAGTAGAGAAATATAGAGCAAAATTGCAAGAACAAGTACACGAATTAATGAAAGATATAGATGAATTAAATGAAGAAGAAGATAAATTGTATCCAGGTAAAGAAATAGAGCCAGAAGAGATCACACCAGAAGAATTAGAAGAATTCTCAAAGAGATTATCAGATAAATTAAATGAAGGATTAGAGAAACAAAAAACGAAAGAAGAAAAAAAGAAAGAACAGAAGATAAAGAAAATAATAAAAAAAATTGATAATGATTTTAAGCCCAGGCTAGAAAAATACAATAAAGATTTAGAAATTATTGGAGAGAATAGAAATAGTTATTCAAAAACAGATACAGATGCTACCTTTATGCATATGAAAGAAGACCATATGAGAAACGGTCAATTAAAACCAGGATATAATATACAAGTAGGAAGTTGTAATGGATTTGTAGTAAATTGGAGTACACATCAAAATAGAAATGATAATGGAACATTGATACCACATCTTGAAAGATATGAAAGATTTTTTAATAAATTACCAGAAAGTATAGGAGCAGATAGTGGATATGGAAATCAAGAAAATTATGAATATTTAAAGGAAAAACATATAAAAAATTACATTAAATATCCACTTTTTCATAAAGAGCAAACAAAGAAATTCAAATCAATGAAATACAATTGGCAAAATATGGAATATGATGAAATAAATGATAAATTTACTTGTCCAGAAGGAAAAAAATTAGAATATGTAAAAACAAGATATGATAAAACAGAAACAGGATTTATACAAGAAAATAGAGTTTATGAATGTTCAGACTGTAGTAATTGCACACATAAAAGCGAATGTACGAAAGCACAAGGAAATCGCCAAATACGATTTAATAAAAAACTATGGCAATTAAAGAATGTAGCAAGAAGAAATTTAATGTCTGAAAAAGGACTAGAGATGCGAGGAAAAAGAGCAGAATACTCAGAAGGAATTTTTGGACAAATCAAATGGAATATGGGCTTCAAGCGATTTTTGCTTAGAGGTTTAGACAAAGTCGACCTTGAATGGGGACTTTTATGCTTTGCATTAAATATAAAAAGAATGAATAAAAAAGATATAGAAAAATTAAAAGAAATAGCAATGGCGAAAGCTATTTCTCTATCAAAAAATATAACAGAGTTTTTAAAACAAAAAATCCAACTCTTATCGAGCTGGATTTTTTGTTTCTTGGGCTCCTATTTCAGGACACCCTCTTCTAACTTTTAACTAACAAGAATATCTCTTATTTATTATTTTGTTCATTGTTAGAATTATTTTTATTTTCATTTTTTCTATTATTATTTTTATTTTGTTTATTATTTTTTTCTCCCATCGAAAACACCTCCGTTTCAATTTACAAAAATATTTTAACCAGTACACTAAAGAAATATACAAAATTATTGTAATTCATTTTGAAAAGATATATAATTATTGAAAATACTTATATTGAAAAGGAGCAAAAATGGAAAATATAGTAATAGGAATAGAAGGAACTGTTGGAGCAGGAAAAACATCAATATGTAGAGAATTATTAAAAAAAATAGAAAATTCAATAATTATTCATGGTGGTGAAATATATAGAGCAATAGTATATGGAATGATTAAATCAAATATTAAAAATACAGAAAATCTAGATGCATATCAAATAATGAAAAAATTAGGTATAGAGATAAAATTAGAAAACAATGAAACTAAAATATATATGAATGGAAAAAAAATAAAAGAAAAAGAATTACAATCAAAACAAGCATCAATAGCAGTATCAGAAATAAGTAATATAGCCAATAATGAAAATCTATATAAATTTGGAAAAAAATTAATTGAAGAATATAGAAAAAAATATAATATAATATTATCTTCAAGAGATATTATAAAAATGTATCCAGATGTAACATATCATTTTTTTATAGATGCATCAATTGAAGAAAGAATAAATAGAAAATATATGCAATATAATAAAGAAATACCAAAAGAACAAATAAAAGAAATGATAGAAAAAAGAGATAAATTACAAGAAAAATCAGGGTATTATAAGATATATCCACAAACAAAAATAATAGATGTAACAAATTGTAATAATGTAGAAGAATCTACTAAATTGGTATTAGAAAATATGAAGGAGACAGTTGTAAATGGAATATAAAAATGAAAAATTAGAAGATTTTGAAAAAAAATTAAAAAATCAAAAAGTTGCTATTATAGGGCTTGGAGTAAGCAATATCCCTTTGATAGATTATTTTAGTGAGAAAAAAATAGAAATAGTAGTATTTGATGATAGAGAAGAAAAAAATATAAATCCAGATATTTTAACAAAAATAAAACAGTATAAAATTAAATACTTTTTTGGAAAAGAATGTTTAAAAAATTTAAAAGGATTTGATTTAATATTTAGATCACCAAGCTGTTTACCAACTAAAGCAGAATTGATTGCAGAAAGAGAAAGAGGAGCTATAGTTACAACAGAGATAGAACAACTTATGAAAATGGCACCATGTAAAATTATAGGAATAACAGGAAGTGATGGTAAAACAACAACAACAACACTAACATATGAGGTGCTAAAAAATGCAGGATATAAAGTATATCTAGGAGGAAATATAGGAATTCCATTATTCACAAAACTAAGAGAGATTAAGCCAAATGATTTTATTGTTTTAGAATTAAGCAGTTTTCAATTGATGGGAATGGAGATAAGCCCAGAAATAGCAGCAATAACCAATATAACACCAAATCATTTAAACATACACAAAAATTATCAAGAATATATAGATTCAAAAAAGAATATTTTTAAATATCAAAATGAAAATGGTATACTTGTAATAAATGCTGACAATGAATTAACTTCAAATTGTAAAAATGAAGCAAACGGAAAAGTAATCATGTTCAGTAGTGAGAAAAAGTTAGAAAATGGTTATATAGTAGAAAATGGAATAATAAAAAAATGTGAAGATGGAATTAGAAGACATATAATAGATACTTCAAATTTAAAATTAAAAGGAACACATAATTTTCAAAATATATGTACAGTATTAGCTCTTACTGAAAATATAGTAGACATAGATGATGCTGTAAAAACAATAAAAAATTTTGGAGGAGTACAACATAGGTTAGAATTAGTACGAGAAATTAATGGGGTTGAATGGTATAATGATTCAGCAAGCACAAGTCCTACAAGAGGAATTTCAGCTTTAAATGCTTTTAATGATAAAGAAATTGTTTTAATTGCAGGTGGAGCTGATAAAAATTTAGACTATACTCCAATAGGAAAGCCAATTGTAGATAAAGTTAAGTCTTTAATATTAATAGGAGAAACAGCAAATAAAATATATGATGCAGTAAAAAATGAATTAGAAAAGGAAAATAAAAAATTAGATATACATATGTGTGAAACATTTAAAGAAAGTATAGAATTAGCAAAAAGAATAGCTAAGCCGGGTCAAATAGTCTTGTTTTCACCAGCAAGTACAAGTTTTGATATGTTTAAAGATATGTATGACAGAGGAAATAAATTTAAAGAAGAAGTTTATAGTATTTAATTTTAAAATAATTAAATATTGACAAAAATTGATTGATAATATATAAATAAGCTAGGAGGAAAATATGATATTATATCCAAACGAATATTTCAATAATGTAAGAGAAATAAACATTGATTTCTTGAAAAAAAATGAAATAAAAGCACTTATCTTAGATGTAGATAATACATTAATAGATTATGACAAAAATTTAGATAAAGCAACTATTGAATGGGCAGAAAATTTAAAAAAAGAAGGAATAAAATTATATATATTATCAAATTCAAATAAAAAAGAAAAAGTAAAAACAGTAGCAGAAAAATTAAAAATAGAATATGAATATTTTGGAAAAAAACCATTAAAAATAGGATTTAAGAAAGTACAAGAAAAATTACAGGAAAAACCTGAAAACATAGGTGTAGTAGGAGATCAAATTTTTACTGATGTAATTGGAGGAAATAGATGCAAAATGTTTACAATATTAGTAGATCCAATTGCAGAAAAAGATATTTGGATAACTTTAATAAAAAGACCTATAGAAAATATGATAAAAGAGAAATATAAAAAAACAAAGGAAGGGGAATATGGTAAAAAAACCATATATAAATAAAAATGTATATTAATGACACTAACATAATATTTTACATATTAGCATCAATAATTGGACTAGTAATAGGCCAATTTATAGAATGGATGAACGAAAGAATAATTGAAAACAAAAAAGTTTTCTCAAAAGATATATTAAGAAAATATAAAATTGATTTTAAACCTAATTATATATTAATGATAATTACATCTATAATATATACAAGTTTAGTATATAAATTTGGAGTACACGATAATTTTATAGAGAATTTAACCTTAATAAAATACATAATTTTAACACCAATGCTTTTATCAATTTTAGTTATAGACTATAAAAAGCAAATAATTCCGAATAGAATCAATTTGACGATGTTTGAAACAGGAATTATAATAGCATTTTTATATGGATTATCAAATGTTGCAATCACAATAGATATGATATTAGGGATGATTGCAGGAATAGGTTGTTTTTTAGTAATTGCATTAATAGGGTATTTAATATATGGTAAAGATGCAATGGGGATTGGAGACATAAAATTTATAGGAGCATTAGGACTATATTTTGGATTTTCTAATATACTTTCAATTACAATCATGTCATTTTTAATAGGAACAATTTTAGCAATAATATTAATAATTAGCAAACAAAAGAAAATAAATGAATATATTCCGTTTGGACCATTTATAGTAATTGCAGCATTTATAAATATATTTGTTCCATTTGAAATAATTATAACAGCATTAAAAATGATATTAACATTAGGAAGTTACAAAAAATAAAAGGGGGATAAAGAAATGAACCAAAAAATGCAATGGCTTAGAAATCAATTATTAAGTATGAATTTACAAGGTATGATAGTAACTAATCCCGTAAATATAAAATATTTAACAAATATTAGAGCAGAAGGAACATTATTAGTAACAAGAAAAGAAAATGTTTTTATAACAGATGGAAGATATATAGAAGATGTACATAATACACTTACATTATTTGATGAAATAGTAGTATATGATGCAAGAAGTTTAACAAAAGAAGACTTTGAAAATTTTTTCTTATTTTGTGAAAATGTAGGATTTGAAGAAGGTCATGTGACATATGCTAAATATAAAGAATATATGCATAAGTATAAAATAAATAACTTAGTAGAAACAGAGCATATGATAGAAAAACAGAGAATGATAAAAGATGTAGAAGAAATAGAAAATATAAAAAAAGCATGTGAAATTACAGATAAATGTTTTGAATATATAGTAAATTATATAAAACCAGGAATGACAGAAAAACAAATTGCTAGAGAAATTGATGATTACTATTACAAAAATTCAGAAGGAAAATCATTTGATACAATTGTAGCATCAGGTGAAAATTCTTCAAAACCACATGCTATACCAACAGATAGGAAAATCCAAGAAGTTGATATAATAACAATAGATATGGGATGCAAAATTAATGGTTATTGTTCAGATATGACAAGAACAATTTTTGTAGGAGAAGTTCCACAATATGTAAAACCTGTTTATGAATTGGTACTAAAAAATCAAGAACAAGTATTAAATGACATGAAAGAAAATTCAAATACAAAATTAATTACTAAAATGGTAGACAATGACTTTAGACTAAATAATTATGATTTAATTCATGCATTAGGACATGGGGTTGGATTAGATATACATGAGGCTCCATTATTAACAATAAACGCAGAAACAGTACTTAAGGAAAATATGGTTGTTACAAATGAACCAGGAATTTATATTGCTGGACGTTTTGGTATAAGAATTGAGGATACAGTTCTTATTCATAAGGGAACATGTGAGGCTCTAACTAAGTCACCTAAAAAATATGTTATTATAAGGTAGTGCAAAAATAAAAAATTTCATATAAGAAAAAAGAGCTAAAGTACTTGATTTTTAGACATATTTGGTGTAAAATAAATAAAGTGTAAAAATTATGTAAAGAAAATTGAAAGGAGAAATTAACATGGCAGGAGTATACATGGCAGGAGATTTTAGAAACGGAACAACATTCGAAATGGATGGAGGAGTATTTAGAGTAGTAGAATTTCAACACGTAAAACCAGGAAAAGGAGCTGCATTTGTTAGAACAAAATTAAAAAATGTAATAACAGGAGCTGTTTTAGAAAAAACATTTAACCCATCTGATAAATATCCAGGAGCAGAGATAGAGAAAAAAGCAATGCAATATTTATACAATGATGGAGATCTATATTACTTTATGGATAATGAAACATATGATCAAATGCCATTAAATAAAGATGATATAGGAGATTGTTTAAAATACTTAAAAGAAAATATGGAAGTAACTATACTTTCATTCAAAGGAAAAGTATTTGCAGTAGAACCACCAATATTTGTTGAATTAGAAGTAACATATACTGAACCAGGATTTGCTGGAAATACAACAACAACATCAGGAAAACCAGCAACATTAGAAACAGGTTTAGAGTTACAAGTTCCTATGTTTGTTAATATTGGAGATATATTAAGAATAGATACACGTACATGTGAATACATGGAAAGAGTATAATTTGGTGCCGGTACATAAAAAGAACCGGCTTTTAAATTAAAAGGAGATGATAAAAAATGTCAGAAAAAGAATTATTAGAGAAAATAGAAAGATTAGAAAAAAGAATTTCAAAGCTTGAAAAAGAAGTAGGATATATAAAAGAAGATATATATGAATTTGTTGAAGATGATGAACAATGTACAGGAAATTGTTCTCATTGCAGTGGATGTGAAGAAGAATAAAAGATGAATGATTTTACATACTTATACTGATGAAATAGGAGGGATATACCCTTCTATTTTTGTATTATAAAAAGAATTTAATTCGTTTAATAATTAAGAAAAACTTGAGAATATTTAAAATATATAATATAATAACATTACTAAAGATTAAATCTTGTAAAGGATGAAAGATTAAGAATGAATATATTAAAACCACAAAAAATAGTATATGAAGAACTAAAAATTATAGAAAATTTCCAAGAAGAAATAAAAGAAAAAGATGAATTTGAAAATATTATTATTCAAAATTACAAAGAGCAAAATATAAGACTAAATGATATTACTATTAAAAAATCAATAATAAATAATGTTGAATTTATAAATAGTAAATTAGAAAAAAATACATTTATAGATATACAATTTAATAATTGCAATTTTTCAAATACATTTTTTGATAATTGTACTTTTATAAGATGTGAATTTAATAATTGTAAATTAACAGGATGCAGTTTATATGAAAATGAATTAAGTGATATATGTTTTATTGATAGTAATTTGAATTATATAAATATATCTATGACCAATATTAAAAATTCGTTATTTAATAAAGTTTCATTAAGAACTAGTAATTTTCAAGAAAATAAAATTAAAAATATGTTACTTAAAGAAGTGGACTTAACACAAACTCAATTTTTTAAGACATCTTTAAATGGAATTGATTTATCTCAAAGTATAATTGAAGGAATTGCAGTATCACTTGAAGATATAAGAGGTGCAATAATTGATTCATTTCAAGCAATAAACTTATTATACTTATTAGGTGTAAAGATAAAGTAGGAGGTATAAAATGATTAGAATAGAATTCGATAAAGAAAATAATAGAACATTAGCTTATGATAATGAAAAAAAGATTGGAGAATGCGTATTTGTAGAAGATGATAAATTTTGGAATATAGTGCATACAGAAGTAAATAATTCATACCAAGGACAAGGTATTGCTAAAAAGTTAGTAGAAAATGTTATTAAAGAAGCTAGTAGATATAATAAAAATGTAATAGCAGAATGTTCTTATGCAAAAAGAGTTATAGAAAAAATATAACAAAAAATAAATATGAGGAGAAAAATATGTTTAAATTACACTCAGATTATAAACCAACAGGAGATCAGCCTAAAGCAATAGAATATTTATCAAAAGGAATACAAGAAGGTAAGAAATTTCAAACACTTTTAGGAGTTACTGGATCTCGGAAAAACTTTTACAATGGCAAATATAATAGAAAAAGTACAGAAACCAACACTTGTTTTAGCACATAATAAAACTTTAGCAGGGCAGTTATATTCAGAGTTTAAAGAATTCTTCCCAGAGAACAATGTTGAGTATTTTGTGTCATATTATGATTATTATCAGCCAGAAAGCTATATTGCACAATCAGATACATATATAGAAAAAGATGCATCAATAAATGATGAAATAGATAAATTAAGACATTCAGCAACAGCATCATTATTTGAAACAAAAGATGTAATAATAGTAGCATCAGTATCTTGTATATATGGATTAGGAGATCCTATAGATTATGAAAATATGATAGTGTCATTAAGACCAGGAATGCAAGTTTCAAGAGATAAAATATTAAAAAAATTAGTAAATATGCAGTATTCAAGAAATGAATTAGACTTTAAAAGAGGAACTTTTAGAGCTAAAGGGGATATTGCAGAAATTTATCCATCAGACACAAGTGAATCTGCAATAAGAGTTGAATTTTGGGGAGATGAAATAGAAAAAATAGTAGAAATAAATCCATTAACAGGCAAAGCAATAGGAACAAGGCAACATGTAATGATATTTCCAAATTCACATTATGTTACATCAAAAGAAAAGATGGAAAGAGCAATAAAAACAATAGAACAAGAAATGGAAGAAAGGGTGGAATACTTTAAAAGTCAAAACAAATTGATTGAAGCACAACGTATTCAAGAAAGAACAAATTTTGATATAGAGATGATGAAAGAAACTGGATTCTGCCAAGGAATAGAGAACTATTCTAGGCATATAAGCGGTAGAGAACCAGGAAGCCCACCATTTACACTATTTGATTATTTTCCAGATGATTTCTTATTACTTATTGATGAATCACATGCAACTATTCCACAAGTAAGAGCAATGTACAATGGAGATAGAGCTCGTAAAGATTCGCTTGTAAAATATGGTTTTAGACTTCCATCAGCATATGATAACAGGCCTCTTACATTTAATGAATTTGAAGAAAGAATAAATCAAGTAGTGTTTGTAAGTGCAACACCGGCAGATTATGAAAAAGAACATTCAGGAGATAATGTTGTAGAACAAATTATTAGACCTACTGGATTATTAGACCCAATAGTAGAAGTTAAACCAGTAACAAATCAAATTGATGATTTATTAGAACAAATTAGAAAAAGAGTTGAAAAACAAGAAAGAGTTTTAGTAACTACTTTAACCAAAAAAATGGCAGAAGACTTAACAGAGTATTTGAAAGAATTAGATATTAAAGTAAATTATATACATTCAGATACCAAAGCATTAGAAAGGTTAGAAATAATACGTAAACTTCGTTTAGGAGAATTTGATGTATTAGTAGGAATAAATTTGCTAAGAGAAGGTCTTGATATTCCGGAAGTTTCTTTAGTTGCAATATTAGATGCAGACAAAGAAGGATTTTTGCGTTCAGAACGTTCTCTAATTCAAACAATAGGACGTGCTGCTAGAAATACAGAAGGAACAGTAATTATGTATGCAGATGAACTTACAGATTCTATGGAAAAAGCGATTAGGGAAACTAATAGAAGACGCGCAATTCAAGAAAATTATAATAAAGAACATAATATAACACCAAAAACTATTAAAAAATCTGTACGAGATTCAATAAAAGTTACTCAAACAGAAAATATTGGTGTTGAATTTAAAATGGAAAATGAAGAGGATATTAAGGAAACTATAAATAAATTAACTGATGAAATGCTTGAATTTGCAAGTAAAATGGAATTTGAACAAGCTGCAGAAGTAAGGGATAAAATCAAAGAATTAGAAAAACTTTTAAATAATTAAAAAAATTTAAAAAAGTATTGACAAAGAAATGCTTAAAGTGTATAATAAATAAGCGTTAAGCATTTGGACAGGTGGCCGAGTGGCTAAAGGCGGCAGACTGTAAATCTGTTCTCATTTGAGTACGATGGTTCGAATCCATCCCTGTCCACCAAAAGATTAAATCGTCGCACTCGACGAAAACCAAGAAATCAACTGTAAAAGGTTGATTTTTTATTGCCTTTTATAAAAAAGAATGGATGGTGTGATATGACAAGTATCATATGTAACAAACTGATAGAAATAAAATGGCTTTATATTTATTTAATAATGTATTAAGAACATGCTATATTTGTAATTTCTATTAATTTATGGTATAATATAAAGTGATATAAGTAAAACTTGTGTCATTTACCTCTTTTTCACTAATTAGTGAGAGGGATTATCCTCTAACTTTTTAGCTAAACATATATATATAAAGCAACAATAAAAGAAATTTAGGAGGATTATTATGGTAGTATTTTTTGACGGTTATATGCTTTTGGAGATTATTAATTTAATCATTTGCGTTGTCTTTTTTCCTCTTATCTTCTTTCGTAGAAGTGAAAATTGGAACAAAACACTGCGGTTATGCTTGATAAGTGCATTAGTAATCATCAACTTGTTCAGGATTGCTATGAATGCTCAGCTTGATAAATCAAATGATTTAAATATTTTTGCGGTAATTCTTTGTTTTATCGATGCTTTGCTAATATCATTTAAACTGGGCAGAGATAGCCATTAAACTACCAAAAAAAGAAATTATTTCTTTTCCTCGCAAGAGGTTTCTTTTTTGTGTTTTATTAAAAGTGTGACATTGAAATTTTATATTGCATTTTATAAATGTGATATCCTTTAATAAATTGATTGATATTTGTATCAATCGTCAAGAGAGCTAAAAAGTTGTAGATACTATTTCAAAGGCACAATTTTTTTACCGTAGAAATCTTGAAAAAACAATGATTTTACGGTTTTAAATTTGCAATTTTAATGCAACTAATTGAAAACATTCATACAAAATGAATAAGTAAAACAATTGATTTTTTAGGGAAAAGTGTGTTATACTTATTCTTAATCTCTAAAGAGAAATTGTATTTAAAAGGAGGCATAATTATGCTTTAGTGTTAGTACTTCACACCAATTATTTGGAAAAGGAGCTTGACAATGTATAAAAAAAGGATTGAAATGACTTATGAGCAGGCTGCAAAAATTGCATCAGATATGCTTGATGTACTTGAAGTAGTATATGAGATTTACCCACTTAGTTTATGCACATCCATAGAAAATGGAGAAACTACAGTAAAAACTTTTGAATTTTCTCGTGAAAGTGTTACTCTTAAAACATCCTTTACTCCAAGAGTAAATAGGGAGTACTGTGGTAGTAATCTTTACAAGATTGTCCGTAATAATCGTCGTTTTGAGATAACACTTTTTGGCGAACCTGACGAATTGGGTTACATATCAATGCTTCCGTTCTCAGAATATGACCCTGAAACATATGTCGTTTTTGACATTGTTGAAAAAAGATCTAATGGCAATGTAAAATATGAAATGGTCTTTGGAGTTGATATCGAAAAACGCATATTTTTAGAACTTTTTGAACTCGTTCACTATAATGTAAATGATATTCTTAGAGAATATCCTAATTTGAATTCTAGGTTGGAAACTGAATTAAAAAATACTGTTGTCATTTAGCTAACACAAAAGCTGTATTTGTATTAATAACAAGTACAGCTTTTTCTATGTATTCAAAATCACATATATCTTTTAAATCAAAGAATGCATAGTTATACCAAAGTACAAAAAAACAACTTTGCAAAAAAAAGTAGAAAAATAGAAGTTTTTGCAATCACGTTGCAAAAACTTGACAAAATTATTAAATGAGATTATAATTAGACTAGGTGATGTAAAAATGATAAATAGAGATGATTATTTAAACAAATTGATAAGATTTAGAGATAAAGAACTAATCAAAGTTATAACAGGAATAAGAAGATGTGGTAAATCAACATTATTTGATTTATACATAAATTATTTACTACAAAATGGTGTTAAAGAAGAACAAATAATAAGATTAAATTTAGAAGATCCAGTTTATTATGAACTAGATAATTATTTAAAATTATACAATTATATCAAAGAAAAAATGAAATCAGATAAGATGAACTATATATTTATTGATGAAGTTCAAAATGTTCAAGAATTTCAAAAAGCAGTTGATGGATTATACATTCAAAAGAATACAGACATTTATATAACGGGTTCAAATGCATATTTATTATCTGGAGAACTTGCAACTTTATTATCTGGAAGATATGTAGAAATAAAAATGTTGCCACTATCATTTAAAGAATACAGATTAGCTCTTCCAAATGAAAATATAGATATACTTTATCAAAAATATATATCAATAGGTTCTTTTCCATATGCATTAAAATTAGAAAATGTGGATGATATAGATATGTATATCAAAGGAATATATGATTCAATAATATTAAAAGATATTATGGCAAGAAAGAATTTTCAAGATATGCAAATGTTACAAAGTATAATTAATTTTATGCTAGATAATATAGGTAATTTATATTCAAGAAATAAAATAGCAGATACAATGACATCAAATGGAAGAAAAATTAGTGTGCATACTGTAGAAAGTTATTTGACAGCATTAACTGAAAGCTTTATATTATATAAAGCAAATAGATATGATGTAAAAGGAAAACAATACTTAAAAACAGGAGATAAATATTATGTCGCAGATTTAGGATTAAGATATTTTTTATTAGGTAGAAAAGAGCAAGGAAAAGGTCATATACTTGAAAATGTTGTATATTTAGAACTTTTGAGAAGAGGATATGATGTTTATATAGGTAAAGTAGATGATTGTGAAGTTGATTTTGTGGCTATAAATAGTAAAGGTATTGAATATTATCAAGTATCAGAAACAGTAATAGATGAAAATACTTTAAAAAGAGAATTGAGACCGTTAGAGATGATTAAAGATCATTATCCAAAGTATTTATTAACAAAAGATTTTGTTCCAGAAACTACATATAATGGAATAAGAAAAATTAATGTTTTAGACTGGTTATTAGAAAAATAAATACTAAAAATTGTGTGCAAAATTATGTAAAATTATAACAAAGTAAAACAGATGATGTTGAAAAAAAACACATAAAAATGTTATAATTAATACAATAATAGTTGTATTTTGTGTGTATTTCATGCAAAAAACTATTAAATAATGAATAATTTTTTGAAAGGAACATGTGTTATGCGGAAGAAAGTCATTTTAGTAGCTGTATTAATCGTGGCCATTGTTGCTATTGCCGGAGGGATTTATTTCTTTGGCGAAGGTGGAACAGAAAATGTTCTTACACCAGAGGAATTGCCCGTGGTGGGGAATGTAAATGTGAGTTTGCCGGAAGAACCGGCAGTGTTCAACAAAGAAGAAAACAGTAGCGAAGACATCATTAAATTTGTTTTTAAAGATTTTGCGGGAGCTTGTGTATACTCGCTGAATCAGAGAAATTTTGTGATGACAGAAAACTCAGATGAAGAAAAAGTTGCTTGTTATTTGGAATGTGTAACTAAAGAAAATTGTATTCCTATAGCAATAACAACAACGGGAAATTATATGATTTTCCAAACTGAACAAGGCGAAAAAATTGCAGTACAAACGGAAAAAGCCCAAACGGAAATATTAATCGAAGAAAAAGACCCCATAGCATTTGATGACTTACCGGAACAAGAAAAAAATTCATTATTTGAACTGATTGAAGAATAATTCAGTCAATAATAGGCCTACTCTTACAGAGTGGGTCTATTACATATTATAAATTTTTAAATAAAGATATTTATTTTGCTGAAAAAATGTGATAAAATAGCACATAATAAAAAATAGAAAGGTAACAAAAATGGAAACAACACAAGAAATAGAAAAACAAAAACAATACATAGAAAAAGTAAAAAACATAAATAAAAATAAGAACTTAAAATATTACATACTAACAATGGGATGTCAATTAAATGAGAATGATTCTGAAAAACTATGTGGAATGATAGAACAAATGAATTATAAACAAACAGAAAATTATCAAGAAGCGGATTTAGTTGTATTTAACACATGTTGTGTAAGAGAAAACGCAGAAGATAAGCTGTTTGGAAAATTAGGAGAATTAAAAAGAATAAAAGAGCAAAAAGAAACAATTATAGCAATAGGTGGATGTATGATGCAAGAAAAGCACATAACAGACAAAATACATGAAAGTTATCCATATACAGATATAATATTTGGAACACATACATTACACAAATTTCCAGAAGATTTATATAAAATATTAGAAACAAAAAAGAAAATGCAAGATGTAATAGATATTGAAGGAGAAGTGTATGAAGGACTTCCAATAAAAAGAACAAGTAATATAAAAGCATCAGTAACAATAATGTATGGTTGTAACAATTTTTGCACATATTGTATAGTTCCATATGTAAGAGGAAGAGAAAGAAGTAGACAGCCAAAAGACATAATAGAAGAAATAGAACAACTTGCAAAAGAAGGATACAAGGAAATTACATTATTAGGTCAAAATGTTAATTCATATTTAAGAGCAGAAAAATGGAAAGAAAATAACATAAACTATAATGGAATCAACTCTTTTGCAACATTATTAAGAGCAATAAATAAAATAGAAGGAATAGAAAGAATACGTTTTGTATCTCCACATCCAAAAGACTTCACAGATGATGTAATAGATGCAATAGCAGAATCTGAAAAAATATGTAAATTAATACATCTACCACTTCAATCTGGAAGCAGTAATATATTAAAAACAATGAATAGAAAATATACAAAAGAACAATATTTAAAATTAGTTGAAAAAATGAAAAATAAGATTCAAAACTTAACTCTCTCAACAGACATAATTGTTGGTTTCCCAGGAGAAACAGAAGAAGATTTTGAAGATACATTAGATGTAGTAAGAAAAGTATGTTTTGAACAAGTATATATGTTTATTTATTCAAGAAGAGTGGGAACGCCAGGTGATAAGATGGAAAATCAAATTCCAGAAGAAATAAAGCACAAAAGATTTAATAGACTAAAAGAATTAGTAGAAAGTCAAATTGCAGAAAATAATCAAAAATATATAGGAACAATGCAAAAAGTTTTAGTAGAAGGACCTAGTAAAAACAATCCAGAACTCTTAACAGGAAGAACAGATAGTAACAAAGTAGTTATTTTTGAGGGAACACCTGAGTTAAAAGACAATATAGTTGACTTAAAAATTATTTCAGAACATATGTGGTATTTAAAAGGAGAAATAATATAATGCAAAAAAGAAAAATAGAAGATAGTGCAATTTTTCAATCATATAGTAGAATAATGTCAGGAGAAAGTCTAACTGCAGTAGCAAAAGAAATGAAATTAGACAGAGGAACATTAAGAAATTATATTAAGACAGTAGTAGAACCTGAATTAGATGAAACACAAAGAGAAAAGTTTTATAAAATGATTAATCGAAATTATAGAGGTAATTCTACTGAAAATAAAAGAAAAAACAGAAATGGTAAAAAGAAAATAAACGATAGTGAGTTAATAGAAAAATTAGCAAGCTATGGAGTAACTCCTCAAGAAACAGAGGATTTATATGAAATATTAAGAAAAAATAAAAGAACACAATATGTTAGAGATACATATATTTATAAATGCTTAGAACATTTAGAAACTTTAACTGAATTAGGATTTTCAACAAAAGAAATATTTAGTATTTTTATGCAACGCCCTAAATTATTTTCGGGAAATGCAAGCAAAATGGTAGAAATATATAATATATATCTTAGAAAATTCCAAAATCAAGCATTAGCAAGACAAAAAATGATTGAAGACCCATGGGAAGACTTAGAAACAGATAAAACTTCAAAAAAAGTTGAAGATGGAGGTGAAAGATAATGCCACAAACAATAGCAGAAATAACAGATAAATCAACAATATCTCCAATGATGCAAAGATATATAGAAACAAAAGAAAAATACAATGACTGTATTTTATTTTACAGACTAGGAGATTTCTACGAAATGTTTTTTGAAGATGCATTAATAGCATCAAGAGAACTAGAAATTACCTTAACAGGAAAAGACTGTGGCTTATCAGAAAGAGCACCAATGGCAGGTGTGCCACACCATGCAGCAGAAGTTTATGCAGCGAAATTAATAGAAAAAGGATATAAAGTTGCAATATGTGAACAACTAGAAGATCCTAAAACAGCTAAAGGAATAGTAGAAAGAGGAGTTATAAGAATACTAACACCTGGAACTATTGTAGAAAGTAATTTACTAGAAGAAAAGAAAAACAATTACATAATGAGCATTTGCAAAAGTGGATTATATTTTGGAATAAGTGTATGTGATATTTCAACAGGAGAATTTTATTCATGTGAAATAAAAGGAGAAAATAATTTTGAATTATTACTTGATGAAATAGCGAGATTTAATCCTTCAGAAATAATTACAAACTCTATGATGTTTGAATGCCAGGAAGAAATAAATAAAATAAGAGAAAGATTTCAAATGTACATGAGCAGATTCAATGACAAATTCTTTTCAGAAGATGAAGGAAATTTAGCATTGGATTATAATATTATAGAAAACAAAAAAGAAATAACATCATTAAAAGACAAAACAATAGCAGTAAAATCAATAAATGCATTATTAGAATATCTAAATGAAACCCAAATGACAAGTTTGGAACACATAAATACAATAAAAATTTATAATTTATCTAAATATATGTCATTAGATATTAATGCAAGAAGAAATTTAGAAATAACAGAAAAAATGCGTGACAAAACTAAAAAAGGAACATTACTATGGGTACTAGATAGAACATCTACTTCAATGGGAGGTCGTTTGCTTAGAAGATGGCTAAATGATCCTTTGCTAGATGTTAATGAAATTAATGAACGTTTAAATTCTGTAAAAGAACTAAAAGATAATATGATGTTAAGAGGAGACATTACAGAAAACTTAAAGAAAGTGTATGATATTGAACGTCTTGCTGGAAAAATGGCTTATGGAAATGCGAATGCAAGAGATATGATTACATTAAAAAATTCTTTAGAGAAAATACCTTATGTAAAACAAACTCTAAAAAATTGTGAATCAAAAAAATTAAAAGAATTATATGAAAATTTGGATGAATTAAGAGATATACATGAACTTATAGACCATTCAATTGTAGAAGATCCTCCAATGACAATAAAAGATGGTGGAATAATAAAATTAGGATATAATGAAGAAATTGATATATTAAAAACTGCTTCAACAGAAGGCAAAAACTGGCTTGCAAAATTAGAGGCAGAAGAAAAAGAAAAAACAGGAATAAAAACTTTAAAAGTAGGGTATAACAAAGTTTTTG
This sequence comes from uncultured Clostridia bacterium, assembly GCA_944393125.1. Classification (GTDB taxonomy): domain Bacteria; phylum Bacillota; class Clostridia; order TANB77; family CAG-508; genus CAG-269. The sequence continues at coordinate 41,832 of CALXZB010000003.1, forward strand.
GATATTATATAGAAGTTTCAAAATCATTTGTATCACAAGTTCCAGATAGATTTATAAGAAAGCAAACATTAACAACAGGTGAAAGATATATAACAGAAGAACTAAAAACAATTGAAAACAAAATTTTAGGAGCAGAAGAAAAAGTAATAAATCTTGAATATAATGCTTTTATAGAAATAAGAAATAAAATTGCTCAAAATATAAAAAGATTACAAAAAACAGCAAATGCTATATCAACGCTAGATGTTTTAGTTTCGTTTGCACAAGTTGCAGAAGATATGAATTACTGTATGCCAGCAGTAAATGATGATGGTATAATTAACATAAAAGAAGGAAGGCATCCTGTAATTGAAAAAATGATAGGAATAGGAAATTTTGTGCCAAATGATACATATTTAAATAAGGACGAATCACGATTATCAATTATTACTGGACCTAACATGGCAGGAAAATCTACTTATATGAGACAAGTAGCATTAATTACATTAATGGCACAAGTTGGAAGCTTTGTACCAGCAACAGAAGCCCAAATAGGAGTAGTTGATAAAATTTTTACAAGAGTTGGAGCATCAGATGATTTAAGTATGGGGCAAAGTACATTTATGGTTGAAATGATGGAAGTTGCAACAATTTTAAAAGAAGCAACTGAAAATAGTCTAGTTATATTAGATGAAATAGGAAGAGGAACATCAACATATGATGGGCTTTCAATAGCTTGGGCAGTTGCTGAATATATTGCAGATAAACAAAAATGTGGAGCTAAAACTTTATTTGCAACACATTATCATGAATTAATAGAACTTGCAGATAAACAAGAAGGAATAAAAAATTATTCAGTTGCTGTTAAAGAAAAGGGTGAAGATATAGTTTTTTTAAGAAAAATTATTGAAGGAGGAACAGACGAAAGCTATGGAATTCATGTCGCTCGTCTTGCTGGAGTACCTAAAATTGTAACCAAAAGAGCTGATGAAATTTTGAAATCACTAGAAAGAAAAAGCATGCTTAGTGGTAAGAAACAAGAAAAAGAAAATAAAAAAATTGTAGAAGGACAATTTGATATGTTCAACTATAAGCTTGCAGAAATTGCTCATGAAATAGATAAAATTAATTTAAATGAACTAACACCGATTGATGCATTAAATACTTTAGTAAAAATAAAAGAAAAGATGAAATAAAAATTTCCAAAAACACTTGATTTTATGCCAAAAATTGGGTATAATATAAAAGAACATAAAAGAGCACAGAAGAGTAGGAGCAAATCCTACTCTTCAATCGTGAAAAGAGAAAATTTAAATAAAAGGAGGGCTTATGGCAAACATAGAAGAAAAAGTTGAAGAACTAATAAAAGACAAAATCGAAAATATAGGATATAGCCTATATGACGTAGAATATGCCAAAGAAGGACCAAATTACTATTTAAGAATATTTATAGACAGTGAAAAAGGAATTGATCTAGATGACTGTGAGAAAGTAAGTAATGAGATAAATGATAAACTAGATGAAGCAGATTATATAAAAGAACAATACTATTTAGAAGTATCATCACCTGGTATAGAAAGAATACTAAAAAAAGATAAACATTTAAAACAAAGTATAGGAAAACTAGTTGAAGCAAAATTATTTAAAAAAGATGAAAATGGAAATAAAAGCTATACAGGTATATTGAATGATTTTGATGAAAATACAATAACAATAGATAAAATAAAAATAGAAAAAAAGAATATAGCACAATTAAAAACTGTATATGAATGGGGGAATTAAAAAAATGAAAGCAATAGATAATAAAGAATTAATATTAGCTTTAGAAGAATTAGAAAAGGAAAAAGGAATTAAAAAGAATGAATTATTAGAATCAATAAGAACTGCTTTGATAACTGCATATAAAAGAAATTTTGATGCTCTAGAAAATGTAGATGTAAAAATGGATGAACAAACAGGAGCTACATATGTATATGCAATAAAAGAAGTAATGGAAAAAGCAAATGATGATGCTCTAGAAATTAGCTTAGAAGAAGCAAGAAAAATAAATAAAGATTTACAAATTGGAGATAGTGTAGAAGTAGAAATAGTACCTAGAGATTTTGGAAGAATAGCAGCTCAAACAGCCAAACAAGTTATAATTCAAAAATTAAGAGAAACAGAAAGAAATATGATATTTAATGAATATAGTGAAAGAAAAGGCGAAATTGTATCAGGAATAATACAAAAAGCAGATAAACATATAGTAGTTATGGATTTGGGAAAACTAGAAGGAATAATGTTACCTAAAGACCAAATTCCAACAGAAAAATATAAAGTAAATGATAAGATAAAAGGATATGTAGTTGATGTAGAAAGAGGAGAAAAAGGAGTTCCTCAAGCTATTGTATCAAGAACTCATCCAGATTTTGTAAGAAAATTACTAGAATTTGAAATACCAGAAATATATGAAGGATTAATTGAAATAAAGAGTGTATCAAGAGATCCAGGACTAAGAAGCAAAGTAGCAGTGTATTCACCAAATGAAAACATAGACCCAGTAGGTTCATGTGTAGGGCAAAAAGGAATAAGAATTCAAAATGTTATAAATGAATTACATGGAGAAAAAATAGATGTAATTGAGTGGAATCAAGATCCAAGTATATTTATAGCATCAGCATTATTACCTGCACAAATTATGGCAGTAGATATTAAGGAAGAAGAAAAATTTGCACAAGTTATAGTACCAGATGATCAATTATCATTAGCAATTGGTAAATCAGGACAAAATGCAAGATTAGCTGCAAAATTAACTAATTGGAAAATTGATATAAAATCTGAATCTCAATTTAGAGAAATATTAGCTAAAAAAGCAGAAGAAATAAATGAATAAAACTAGGAGGAAATAGTGAAAAGTATTCCACAGAGAACATGTTGTGTTTGCAGAACACAAAAAAACAAAAATGAATTGTTAAGAATTGTGAAAAACAAAAATAATAATATTAATATTGATGAAACAGGAAAACTACCAGGAAGAGGAGCATATATTTGTTATAGTATGAATTGCGTTGAAAAAGCACAAAAAAGTAAAAAAATTGAAAAAGTTCTAGAAATAAAAGTTGAAAATGAGATATATGAACAAATGAGAAATATAGTAGAGAAAAAATTAGGGGGTGATGTTATTGGGTAAGATAAAATTATATGACATAGCAAAAGAATTAAACTTAACCAGTAAAGAAGTATTAGAAATAGCTAAAAATTTAGGAATAGAAGCTAAAAGCCATTTAAGTTCTGTAGAAGATGATGAAGCAGATAAAATAAGAAATAATGTAAAAGGAAATAAAGTCAAAAAAGAAAATAAAAAGATTGAGAAATCAAAAACAGAAAAAAATGAAACACCTGTAATTATAAGAAGAGAAGTTATAATAAATGATGAAACTAATACTCCAAAGGAGCATACAAGAAAAGAAGAAAAGAAAAATAATCATGTAGGTTTTGTAGAAAGAAAACAAAACAAAGATTATAATATAGTATATAGAAATAAAACAACAAAACCAATGACAGTTGATGAACTATTTGGAATAAAGAAAGAAAATAAAAATGAAAAGCCAGAAGAAGTAAAGGCTGAAGAAAAGGTAGAGCAAAAAGAAAAAAATATGGATGTTGAAAAGAAAATAAATGTTACTGAAAGTAAAGTAGAAGAAAAATCAGTAGAAAAAACAGTAGTAGTAGATAATAAATTTAATCAAAACAAAAAAAATAATAACAACAATTATAATAATAGGGATTTTAGACAAAATAATAATAGAGGAAATAATCCAAATAATAATTTCTCAAATAAAAAGCCATACAATAGTAATCGCAACTTTGATAGAAATGGTCAAAATAATGGAAATAACTCTAGATTTGATAAAAATAGGACAAATGGATTTAATAATAATAGATTTGACAAAAATAGACCAAACAACAATTCAAAATTTGGCGGAAATAGACCACTTGATGAAAAAGGAATTGAAAGAAATATTAAAGATATAATGGCTGTTGAAACAATTGAAAAAGAACCTGCTAGAGAATATAACAAAGCAATAGATAAACAAAAACAAAATAATAAATTTGAAGAAAATAGAACAAAAAAGACAAATAAATCAAGAAAAAATGGACAAAGTGGAGAAATAAATGAACATAAATTAAAAGGATTAAAAAGAACAGATAGTTTATCTAATATGTTTGATGACCAAGATGGAGGAATGTTAGATTATTATGATTTAACAACACAAAGAGGCAAAAAAGGTAAAAAGAAAGTTGTAAAAGATGATGAAAATAGGACAAAACAAAAAATATTCAAATTAGAAGAAATAACAATACCAGAAACAATAACAGTAAAAGATTTTGCAACAGAATTAAAGAAAACAACAGCTGAAATTATAAAGAAATTACTTGACTATGGTGTAATGGCAACAATAAATAACGAAATTGACTTTGATACAGCTTCATTAATAGCAGATGAATTTGGAGTAAAAGTAAATAAAAAAGAAACTATAACAGAAGAAGATATTTTATTTGATGAATCTGAAGATAAAGAAGAAGATTTAGTGGTAAGACCACCAGTAGTTGTTGTAATGGGGCATGTTGACCATGGAAAAACATCTTTATTAGATGCAATAAAACAAACACATGTAATTGACAAAGAAGCAGGAGGAATTACACAACATATAGGTGCTTATAAAGTTAAAATAAATGACAGAGAAATTACATTCTTAGATACACCAGGACATGAAGCATTTACAGCAATGAGAGCAAGAGGGGCGCAAATCACAGATATAGCAATATTAGTAGTAGCAGCTAATGATGGAGTAATGCCACAAACAGTAGAAGCAATAAATCATGCAAAATCAGCAGGAATACCAATAATAGTAGCTATAAACAAAATAGATTTACCAGATGCCAATATAGAAAAAGTAAAACAAGAATTAATGGCATATGAATTAGTTCCAGAAGAATGGGGAGGAGATACAATATTTGTTCCAATTTCTGCTAAAAAACATGAAAATATTGATCAATTATTAGAAATGGTATTATTAGAAGCAGATGTTTTAGAACTAAAAGCAAATCCAAATAAACAAGCAAAAGGAGTAGTAATAGAAGCAAGACTTGATAAAAATAAAGGTGCTATAGCATCAATGCTTGTACAAAGAGGAACTCTTGATGTTGGAGATACAATAGTTGTAGGTTCATCAATAGGAAGAATAAGAAGTATGACAGATGAAAAAGGTAAAAAAGTAAAAAAAGCTGGACCATCAACACCGGTAGAAATAATGGGATTAACAGAAGTACCACAAGCAGGAGATATATTCTATGAAGTTAAAGATGAAAAAACAGCAAAACATTTGATAGAGAAGAGAAAACGTCAAGAAAGAGAAAAAGCAATAAATGCAATGAGCAAAGTTACATTAGATAATTTATTTAGCCAAATGGAAGCAGGAGAACTAAAAGTGCTTAATTTAATAGTAAAAGCAGATGTTCAAGGTTCTGTTGAAGCATTAAAACAATCAATGGAAAAATTATCAAATGAAGAAGTAAGAGTAAAAGTTATTCATGCAGCTGCAGGAGCAGTTACTGAATCAGATGTAACACTTGCAAAAGTTTCAAATGCAATTATTATTGCATTCAATGTACGTCCAATGCCAACAGCAAAAGATATGGCAGAAAAAGAAGAAGTAGAAATAAAGCAATATTCTGTTATATATCAAGCAATTGAAGACGTAGAGTCTGCTATGAAAGGAATGCTTGCTCCAAAATATGAAGAACATGTAATAGGAAATGCTGAAGTTAGACAAACATTTAAAATTTCAAATGTAGGAACTATCGCAGGAGCTTATGTAACAGATGGAAAACTTGAAAGAAATGCAGGGGTTAGAGTTCTTAGAGACAATGTTGTTATTCATGATGGAAAACTTTCATCATTAAAGAGATTTAAAGATGATGCTAAAGAAGTAACTAAAGGTTATGAATGTGGTATTCAAATAGAAAAATACAATGACATTAAAGAAGGAGACATAATAGAAGCTTATATTTTAGTAGAAATCAAAAGATAATTTAGTATATTACTTAAATTAGAGGAGGACAATATGCCAAAAAATAATAATCGACAAGGAAGAATTGACGAAGAATTCAGAAAAGAATTGAGTCAAATAATAAGTTTTGAATTAAAAGAACCAAGTGTTACAGGAATGGTTAGTGTAACCAGAGTAAAAGTAACACCAGACTTAAAATATGCCAAAGTATCTGTAAGTATTTTAAATTCTAAAAATACAAAAGAAACTTTATTAGGATTAAAAAAATCAGCAGGATATTTGCGTTCAGAACTAGCAAGAAGAATTAATTTAAGGAATACTCCAGAACTAGTATTTGAACTAGATGAGTCATTAGAATATGGAGCTAGAATTGATAATATTTTAAATGAAATTAAAAACAAGGAGAAGAAAAGTAACATATGACTTTAGATAATATATTAGAAGAAATAAAAAAAGCACAAAATATAGTTGTTTTAACACATGAATCACCTGATGGAGATGCTGTATCAAGCTCTTTATCAGTGATGCATGCGGTAAAACAATTAGGAAAAAAGGTAGATGTAATAATACCTGAATATTCAAAAGATTTTAACTTTTTGCCAGGAGCAGAATTAATATTAAAAGAAGGAACAATAAAAAATTATGATTTAGCAATATCAGTAGATTGTACTGATTTAAAAAGACTTGTTGGATCAAAAGAATACTTTGAAACAGCAAAAACAACAATTGAGGTTGATCATCATTCAGTAAATGCAATGTTTGCAGACTATTCATATGTAGATCCTGCTGCACCATCATGCTGTCAAGTACTAATTGCAATGTTTGAATATTATGGAGTAGAAATAACAAAGGACTTAGCTACTTGTATATTGACGGGAATTATAACTGATACAGGAGGATTTCAATGGGGAGGAGTAACACCAGAAACATTTGAATTTGCAGCAGAATTAATAAGAAAAGGAGCAAAAATAAAAGAAATTTGTAGAATTGCTTTAAGAAAGAAAAGTAAAGCACATTGTGAATTAGAAAAATTAGTATATAATAGACTAGAATACATAGAAGATGGAAAAATAGCATTAGCATATTTAACATTAGAAGACTATAAAAACTTAAATACTGAAATGGGTGATGATGAAGGCTTAGTAGAAATGCTAAGAGATATTGAGGGAGTAGAAGTTGCAGTTCTATTAAAGGAAAAAGAAGGAACAAACGGATTCAAAATTTCCTTACGTTCACATGAAACTGTAAATGTATCAGATATAGCATTATTATTAGGCGGTGGAGGTCATCGAGGAGCAGCTGGATGTTTTATTGCTGGAACAGTAGAACAAGCTAAAACAAAAATTGTAAATGCAATTAAACATGAATTAGAAAAATAAAAGGAATAAATATGGATGGAATAATAGTTATAAATAAACCTAAAAATTGTACTTCACATGATGTTGTAAGAAAAGTAAAAAAAATATTAAACGAAAAAGTTGGGCATACAGGAACTCTTGACCCTAATGCAACAGGTGTGTTGCCATTATTAGTGGGAAAAGGCACACAGATTTCAAAATATCTAATTAATCATGATAAAGTATATGAAGCAGTTTTAAAAATAGGAGAAAAAACAGATACAGCAGATGCAGAAGGAAAAATTATTGAAACTCAAAATGTAAAACTATCAACATTAAAAGAAGAAAACATAAAAATAGTATTAAAATCATTAATAGGAGAGCAAAAACAAATTCCACCAATGTATTCAGCAATAAAAATAAATGGAAAGAAACTTTATGAATATGCGAGAAGTGGAGAAATAATAAAAGTAGAACCAAGATTAATATATATATATAATTTGGAATTGATAAAAGTGGCAAATCAAGAAATTACGTATAAAGTACATTGTTCAAAAGGAACTTATATTCGCACTTTATGTGAGCAAATTGCTGAAAAATTAGGAACAGTAGGATATATGAAAGAACTAAAAAGGCTTCAAGTTGGAGAATTTAAAATAGAAGATTCTTTGACAATAGATGAAATTGAAAAAAATATACAAAAAAAATTTATTACAATTGAAGAATATTTTAAAAAATATCCAAAAATTAATCTGGATTTGCGTAAGTTACAATTATTTCTAAATGGAGTTCAATTAAATTATAACTTAGAAAATGGAGTATATACAATATATAATAACGAAAAATTTATAGGAACTGGAACTATTAAAAATAATTTACTAAAAAGAGATATCGTAATATAAAGGAGGATGAAATTATGGAAAAATTTTATATAACAACACCAATATATTACCCAAGTGGAAAATTTCATATAGGAACAGCATATACAACAGTATTTGCTGATACAGTAAAAAGATATAAAAGATTAAAAGGTTATGATACATTTCTTTTAACAGGAACTGATGAACATGGCCAAAAAATCCAAACTGTAGCAGAAAAAGAAGGAAAAACACCACAAGAACATGTTGATGAAATGGCTAAAATGGCACAAGATTTATGGAAATTAATGCATATAGAATATGACTATTTTATTAGAACAACAGAACCAAGACATGAGAAAGCTGTACAAGATATATTCGAATATTTCTTGCAAAAAGGGGATATTTATAAAGGTGAATATGAAGGATGGTATTGTATGCCATGTGAGACTTATTTTACTGAAACACAATTAGTAGACGGAAAATGCCCAGATTGTGGAAGAGAAGTAAAAATAATGAAAGAAGAAGCATATTTCTTTAATATGAAAAAATATGAGGACAAGTTATTAAAATTTTATGAAGAAAATCCAGACTTTGCGCAACCTGAATATAGAAAAACAGAAATGATAAACAATTTTATAAAACCAGGTCTTGAAGATTTATGTGTAACAAGAACAACATTTGATTGGGGAATAAAAGTAAGAAGTAATCCTAAACATGTAATATATGTCTGGCTAGATGCATTAACAAATTATCTTACAGCATTAGGATATATGCAAGAGGATAATAGTTTATTTCAAAAATACTGGCCTGCAGACTTACAAATAATAGGAAAAGATATAGCAAGATTTCACTTAATATATTGGCCAATATTTTTAATGGCATTAGAATTACCATTACCAAAAAAAATATTAGTACACAATTGGATAGTAATGAAAGATGGGAAAATGTCAAAATCAAAAGGAAATGTAGTGTATCCAGAAAAATTAATTAATAGATATGGATTGGATGCTACGAGATATTATTTATTAAGAGAAATGCCAATATCACAAGATGGTCTTTATACCCCAGAAGAATTTGTTGAAAGATATAATTCTGACTTATGCAATGACCTAGGAAATTTAGTTAATAGAACAATATCTATGGTTAATAAATATTTTGAAGGAAAAGTTCCTGAATATAATGGAACACCAAATGAGGTTGATGAGGAATTTGAGAAATTTACAAATCAACAGGTAAAAAAAGTAGAAGAATTATTAGAAAAATATGAAATGGCAAATGCTTTACAAGAATTATGGACTATCATATCAAGAACTAATAAATATATTGATGAAACACGTCCATGGGAATTAGCTAAAAACAATGAAATAGAAAAATTAAAATCAAGTATGAACCATTTAATTGAAAATATTAGAAAAATAGGTATAATTTTACTACCATTTATGGAAGAAACAGCAAAAAAAATATTAAAACAAATTGGAGTGTCTAAAGAATTACAAACATGGGAAAGCTTATCAATGCAAAACCAATTAAGAAATGTAAAAGTAATTGAAAAAGGTGAGCCTTTGTTTATGAGAAAAAATATGGAAGAAGAATTAGAATATTTGAAAAACTAATTCATAAAAGGTGGAAAAATGGATTTAATATCTATAAAAAGAAAATATAGAAATATAAGAAATATAATAATAGTAGTTTTTATAGCAATAATGCTTATACTTATAGGTATTATTATAAGAGAAAAACATTTAGATGTAAAATATGAAAAAATTTATTTATCATATAAAAAATTAATTGAGCAATCAGAAAATTATGAAAAACAAAAAGAAGAAGAAGAAAGATTAGCAAAATTACCTCAATTAACTGAAGAAGGAAAAAACAACATAGCTAATATATATAAGTCAGAAAATAAAAGAGTTTTCTTGACTTTTGATGATGGGCCTTCTAAAGGTGTTACAACTACTATTTTAGATACATTAAAAAGTGAAAATATAAAAGCGACATTTTTTGTATTAGGAAGTAGAGTAGACTTGTATCCTGATATAGTAAAAAGAGAATATGAGGAAGGTCATTATATAGCAAGTCATGGCTATTCGCATGTGTATTCACAGTTATATTATTCACCACAAGCAACATTAGATGAATATAATAAAAGTATAGAATCAATTAGAAATGCTATAGGAATAAATGAATATAATCCACATTTATTTAGGTTTCCGGGCGGATATAGTGGAGGAAAGTATGCTAAAATAAAAAGTCAAGCAGCACAATTATTAGCAGAAAATGAAATTGTCTATGTGGATTGGAATGCCTTAACAGCTGATTCTGCTGGTGCGAAAACAACAGAAGATTTTATTGCTGAGCTTGAAAAAACAGTTCCTAAGCATAATAGTGTGGTTGTTTTAATGCATGATGCAGGAAACAAAAATGTAACAGCTGAAGCATTACCTACAATTATTCAATATTTTAGAGAACGTGGATATGAGTTTGAAAATTTTTATAGTATAATTAAATAAAAAATAATAAATAGAGAAGAAATTGATATAACAACATTTTTCCTTAAAACTATTGCAAAATGGAAAAAATATGATATAATATAAAAGCTATAAGAAAGACAAGAAAGGAAGATTATAATGAATTGTAAAGTAGAAAAAACAGAAAAGGCAAATGAGGTAAAATTAGAAATTACAATAGAAGCAGAAAAATTTGAAAATGCAATGAAAAAAGTATATTTCAAAAATGCAAAATATTTTAATATACCTGGTTTTAGAAAAGGAAAAGCACCAATGAATATAGTTGAAAAATATTATGGAGCTCAAATTTTCTATGAAGATGCATTTAATGAAGTTGCAACAGAAGCATATGATGAAGCATTAACTGAAAATAAAATAGAAGCAGTAAGCAAACCAGAAGTAGATATTATCCAAATGGAAAAAGGAAAAGATGTAATTTTTACAGCAATAGTTCAAACAAAACCAGAAGTAGAATTAGGAAAATACAAAGGTATTGAAATATCAAAAGTTGAATATCCTGTAAAAGATAGTGATGTTGAGCATGAACTTGAACATATGCAAGAACATAATGCAAGATTAATAACAATAGAAGATAGAGCATTAGAAAAAGGAGATATTTCAACAATAGACTTTGAAGGATTTGTAGATGGAGTAGCTTTTGAAGGTGGAAAAGCTGAAGGTCATGAACTAGAAATAGGAAGCGGATCTTTTATACCAGGATTTGAAGATCAATTAATTGGAATGAAAATTGATGAAGAAAAAGAAATTAAAGTAACATTCCCAAAAGAATATTTTTCAAAAGACTTAGCTGGTAAAGAAGCAACATTTAAAGTAAAATTACATCAAATAAAGAAAAAAGAATTACCAAAATTAGATGATGAATTTGCTAAAGATGTAAGTGAGTTTGATACACTTGCAGAATTAAAAGCAAGTATTAAAGAAAAAATTGAAAAAAGTAATGAACAAAGAGCAAAATATGAAACAGAAGAAGCTGCAATAAAAGCAGTTTGTGAAAATGCGAAATTAGAAATTCCATCAGGAATGGTAGAATTAGAAATAGACAATATGTTAAAAGATTTTGAACAAAGATTATCATATCAAGGATTAAACCTAGAACAGTATTTGAAAATGATAGGCAGAACAGAAGAAGAAATGAGAAAAGATTATGAAGAACAAGCAAAAGAAGCAATAAAATCAAGACTTGTACTAGAAGCTATCATAAATGCTGAAAAAATCGAAGCAAAAGAAGAAGAAATAGATGCAAAAATGCAAGAAATGGCAAAGAACTATGGAAAAAAAGTTGAAGAATTAAATAAAAATGAAAACTTAAAGAAATATTTAAGTGAAGGAATAAAATCAGAAAAAGCTTTAGAATTCATAGTAAAAAATGCAAAATTTGCAGAATCTAAAAAAGAAACAAAGAAACAAACAAAGAAAAGCGAAAAATAGTTGAAAAAAGTTAGGGAAGTTTTGGTTTAATCTTTACCTAACTTTTTGCGTTTAAATAAATATTAAGGAGGAAAAATATGTTAGAAAAAAACAGTTTAGTACCATATGTAATTGAACAAACAAGTAGAGGAGAAAGATCATATGATATATTCTCAAGATTATTAAAAGATAGAATAATATATTTAGGAGAAGATGTAAATCCAACAACATCAAGCTTGATAGTAGCACAAATGTTATTCCTAGAATCAGAAGACCCAGATAAAGAAATATTCTTCTATATAAACTCACCTGGAGGATCAATTACAGATGGAATGGCAATAGTAGATACAATGAATTATATAAAATGTCCTGTTTGTACTGTATGTGTTGGTTTAGCTGCAAGTATGGGAGCTGTATTATTAGCATCTGGAGAAAAAGGAAAAAGATATGCAATGCCAAATTCAGAAATATTAATACATCAACCATTAATTGGAGGTCAAGGAGGAGGAATTTCTGGTCAAGCAACAGAAATTAAAATCCATGCAGATCATATGATAAGAACAAGGGAAAAACTTAATAAATTATTAAGTGAAAGAACAGGTCAATCTATAGAAACAATAGAAAAAGATACAGAAAGAGACAATTATATGACTGCTGAAGAAGCTTTAAAATATGGGCTTATTGATGAAATTATGAGTAAAAGAAATTAAAAAAAGGAGAATATAAATGGCTAAAAATGATACACCAGGTGGTGTTAAATGTTCATTTTGTGGAAAGACACAAGAAAGTGTAAAAAGAATAGTAGCAGGTCCAGGGGTATATATATGTAGTGAATGTATAGCATTGTGTAACGAAATAATTGAAAGTGAATATTATGCTGAAGACGAAGACACATATACATTAGCAGGTTTAGAAAAAATACCTAGCCCTAAAGAAATAAAAGAAATTCTTGATCAATATGTAATAGGTCAAGATGAGGCAAAAAAAACATTATCAGTAGCTGTATATAATCACTATAAAAGAATTGCAAATGAAGAAGAAATACTTTCTAGACATGGAGAAAAAGATGATGATGTTGAAATTCAAAAAAGTAATGTATTATTATTAGGACCTACTGGATGTGGAAAAACTTTATTAGCTAGCACATTAGCAAAAATATTGAATGTACCATTTGCTATAGCTGATGCAACAACTCTTACAGAAGCAGGATATGTTGGAGAAGATGTTGAAAACATACTTCTAAAATTAATTCAAGCTGCTGATGGAGACATAGAAAAAGCTGAAAAAGGAATAATCTATATAGATGAAATTGATAAAATAACACGAAAGTCTGAAAATCCATCAATAACGAGAGATGTAAGTGGAGAAGGAGTTCAACAAGCACTATTAAAAATAGTTGAAGGAACAATTGCATCAGTTCCGCCACAAGGAGGAAGAAAACATCCTCAACAAGAATTATTACAAATTGATACAACAAATATTTTATTTATATGTGGAGGAGCCTTTGAAGGACTAGAAAATATCATTAAAGATAGAATTGGTAAAAAAACAATGGGATTTGGAGCTGAAATTTCAAGCAAAAAAGATGTTGATAAATATAAAGTATTTGAACAAATTTTACCACAAGATTTATTAAAATTTGGAATTATACCAGAATTTATAGGTAGATTACCAATTATAGCTACATTAAAAGAATTGGATAAAGAAGCTTTAATAAAAATAACTACAGAGCCAAAAAATGCTTTAGTAAAACAATATAAAAAATTATTACAAATGGATGATGTAGAATTAGAATTTGAACATGAAGCACTAGAAGCAATTGTTGATAAAGCGATTGAAAGAAAAACAGGAGCAAGAGGACTTCGTTCAATTATAGAAGATATTATGAGAGACATTATGTTTGATATTCCTTCAAATGAAAAAATAGAAAAATGTATTATTACAAGGGAGACAGTTATGAATAATGCTCCACCTAGGATTATAGAAAATCCTAATAAAACTAAAAAGGCTAGAAATGAAAGAATTGCTGTAGAACAAAAAGAAACAGCATAAGTATTTGTAAAATATTTATTAAAAAAGGAACAGAAATTTATATATCTGTTCCTTTTTGGTATAAGAAAAAAGTTACTGATTAATGGTTTTATCGGTTTATACTACTACAAATGCAAATATTATATGTTTTAGTTACTAATAAAAAATATTTTTTTATAAGTAAAAACGAAAGAATTTTGTATATCTAAACTTAACTGTATAAATTCTTGTCTAATAAAATGAGGAAAGTTTAGCTTATTCAAAATTTTGAAGTGAGTTACTTATATAAAAATATTTTTATATAAGTATAAAATCTATTAACATCTGCATTTGTGGTAGTATACATCGATAAAACCGTTAAACAGCAACAGAAAAAAAGAATTAAAAGAAAAATGCATAGACTTTTTTATTCAATTATGATAAAATTCAATAAAATAAACAAAAATAAGGAGAAAAAGATGTTATTTGCATATCCAGGAGAATATGAACCATGTGGAATATTTACAATTGACCATTTTAAATTAATAGTTGTAACATTATTTGGAATAATTATAGCACTAAAAAAGACTATCCATAGTACAAAAGAAGAAGTAAAAAAAATAATTAAGAAATGTACAATTTTAGTATGGATTTTTGAAATTATTATTATTTCATTTAAATTATGTACAGGAGATATAAAAAATGTCGGAAATTACGTACCATTATATTATTGTAGTTTATTACTATATGCAGGAGCTTTAGCTTCTTTTGCGAAAGGAAAACTACAAAGAATAGGAGAAGTATTTCTGGCAACAGGAGGAATAATTGGAGGATTTACATTTATAATTTTTCCAACAACATCATTACCAACATATCCAATGTGGCATATAGTGAGTTTACATAGTTTTTTGTATCATGGAATAATGGTCTATTTAGGGATATTAATAAATATAACAAATTATATAACACTTCAATTAAATGATATAAAATATTATGCGTTTTTAGTTTTTATTGTGTGTATATTAGCTTATACTATAAACAATATATTTGATAGTAATTTAATGTTTATTTCAAAAGATTTTCCTGGTACGCCAATAGAAATTTTATATAGGGCAACAGGTCCATTTTATACAATAATAGCAATTATTGCACAAATGACCTTACCATTTTATGTTATTTATGGGATTAAAAATATTTGGAGGAAAAAATGGATAAATTAATTTTAATAGATGGAAATAGTATAATGAATAGAGCTTTTTATGGAATAATGGGAAGCAAAATGCTAACAACAAAAGATGGCAAATATACCAACGCAATATATGGCTTTTTAGCAATATTATTTAAGATTTTAGAAGATATACAGCCACAATATATTGCAGTAGCATTTGATTTAAAAGGTCCAACTGAAAGACACAAAATGTATGAAGGATATAAGGCTAATAGACATGGAATGCCAGAAGAACTAGCTCAGCAAATGCCTGTAATTAAAGATGTATTAAGAGCTATGAATATAGATATAATTGAAAAACAAGGCTATGAAGGTGATGATATATTAGGAACACTTGCACAATTCGGAGAAAAGCAAGGACTGGATGTAACAATACTTTCAGGAGATAGAGATACATTTCAACTTGCAAGTGACCATATTACAATAAGAATTCCTAGAACAAAATCTGGAAAAACAGAAACAGAGGATTATGATAGAAATAAAATCTTAGAAGAATATGGATTAGAACCAAAACAACTAATAGAAGTAAAAGCATTACAAGGAGATACATCTGATAATATTCCTGGTGTTCCTGGAATTGGACCTAAAACAGCTATTTCTCTAATACAAAAGTATGGTACTGTTGAAAATTTGTATGAAAAAATTGAAACAGGAGAAGATGATTTAAAAGGAAAACAAAGAGAAAATATAGTAAACAATAAAGAAATGGCACAATTATCAAAAAAACTTGGAAAAATTAATATAGAAGTTCCTATAGATTTATCATTAGATGAAATAAAAATTGAAGAATGGGATAAAATTAAGGTATTAGAATTATTTGAAGAATTACGTTTTAATAGATATATAGAAAGATTCAAACTAAAAGAAATTGAAAATAGAAATGATGAAAAAAACAATATTGATATAGAAAAAGATTCAGATATAATAGAAACAAAAGAAATTCCTGATTTAAAAAATAATAAATTATACTATTATTTAGAATGTAAAGAGAATCAAAAAAACGAAGATATAATAAAAAAAGATATAGTAGCAATAAGCATATATACTGAAAATAAGTTATATTATATAAGAGCAGATGAAGAATTTAAAGAAAAACTAAAAAATATATTTGAGAATGAAAAAATTGAAAAATATGGCTATAATTTAGCAGAAGACTATATTTTACTAAAACAAATTGGTATTACTATGAAAAATATAGTATATGATGTAAAAGTTGCGGCATATATATTAAATCCAACAAGTAAATATACAATGGATGTAATTGCAAGAGATTACTTAGAAATAGATAATAGCGAATTTTTACAAACAAAGAATGAAAGCGAAGGAAAGCAAACATCACTGTTTGATAATGAGCAACAAAACCTTCAACAAGAAAATAGTAAAAAAATGGAGAACTGTTTATATGCCAAAGAAGTATATGAATTAGCAAAAGTAACTAATGAAAAACTTGAAGAAATAAATGCTATGAATTTATTTAAAAATATTGATATGCCAACAGTTGAAGTATTAGCAGAAATGCAATGGAATGGAATGTATGTTGATATAAATGAACTTGAAGAATATGGAAAAGAGTTAAAAGATAAAATAGATATATTAATAAAAGAGATATATGAATTAAGTGGAGAAGAATTTAACATAAATTCTACAAAACAGTTAGGTGAAATTTTATTTGAAAAATTAAAATTACCAGTCGTAAAGAAAAACAAAAGTGGATATTCTACAGATGTCGATGTACTAGAAAAGTTAAAATATGAGCATCCAGTAATAGAAAAATTATTAGAATATAGACAATTAACTAAATTAAATTCAACATATGTAGAAGGAATGAAACCATATATAAACCCAAAAACTAAAAGAATACATTCATTTTTCCATCAAACAATAACAGCTACAGGAAGAATAAGCTCAACAGAACCAAATTTACAAAATATACCAACAAGATTCGAAATTGGTAAACGTTTAAGAAAAGTGTTTAAACCAGCTGAAGGATGTATATATATAGATGCAGATTATTCTCAAATTGAATTAAGAGTATTAGCACATATTTCAAATGATGAACATATGGTACAAGCATTTATAAATGGTGAAGATATTCACAAGCAAGCAGCTTCAAAAGTTTTTAATATTCCTATTGAAGAAGTAACAAAAGAACAAAGAAGTAATGCAAAAGCTGTAAATTTTGGAATTGTATATGGTATAAGTGATTTTGGTTTAGGTGAACAATTGCATATATCAAGAAAAAAGGCAAAACAATATATTGATCAGTATTTAGAAGAATATTCAGGAATAAAAGAATTTATGACAAAAATTATAGAAAAAGCAAAAGACACAGGATATGTAGAAACACAATTCAATAGAAGAAGATATATACCTGAATTGAAATCAAACAATTATATGGTACGTCAATTTGGACAAAGAGTTGCAATGAATACTCCAATACAAGGAACAGCTGCAGATATTATGAAAATTGCAATGAAAAATGTTTTGAAAGAATTAAAGACTAAAAATATGAAAACTAAAATTGTACTTCAAGTACATGATGAAATGATGCTTGAAGCACCTTTAGAAGAAGTAGAAATAGTTAAAGAAATGTTAAAGAAATGCATGGAAAATGCATGTAAATTAAATGTACCATTAATAGCTGAAGTTTCAGAAGCAACCAATTGGTATGATTGTAAATAAAAGTTTAGATGGTAAAATTTTAATGTAGAGGAGAGAAAAATTTGGCAACAACAAGAAAAAATGCAAAAAAACTACTAATATTTTTAATGACAATAATTTTGATAATAATATTGGTAGTAATATGTGTTAATAAACTAATGATAAAAATATTATACAAAAAAGAATATTCTGAATTTGTAAATAAATATGCACAAATGTATAATGTTGATGAAAACTTAATATATTCCATTATAAAGGTTGAAAGTAACTTTGAAGCTAATGCTGTATCAAGCCAAAATGCACAAGGATTAATGCAATTAATGTATGCAACAGCAGAAGAAGTTGCCAGAAAAAATAATATAGAACTTACAGAAGAAAATATATTAGAACCAGATATAAATATAAAATTAGGAACAATATATTTATCGACTTTATTAGAAAAATATGAATGCATAGAAGTTGCTCTTGCAGCATATAATGCTGGAAGTGGTAATGTAGATAAATGGATAGAAAATGGTATAATAAAAGAAGATGGTTCAGATATTGAAAATATTCCTTTTAAAGAAACAAATAATTATGTTAGAAAAATAATAAGAGATTATGAAATTTATAAAAAAATTTGAAAATAATAAAATAGGTCATAGTTTATTAAGACTATGACCTAAAATTTATTCCCACTCAATTGTTGCTGGTGGTTTAGATGTAATATCATAAACAACTCTATTTACATGTTTAACTTCATTAACAATTCGGCTAGAAACTCTTTCTAAAACTTCATATGGAATTTTACTCCAAACACCTGTCATAAAATCTGTAGTTTCAACAGCACGAAGTGCAACTGTGTAATCATATGTACGTTCATCTCCCATAACACCAACTGATTTTAAATTTGTTAAAACAGCAAAATATTGATTGATATTTCTATGTAATCCAGCTTTTGCAATTTCTTCTCTAAAGATAGAATCTGCATCTTTTAAAATAGTTAGTTTATCATCTGTTATATCTCCGATAACTCTAATTGCTAAACCAGGGCCAGGGAATGGTTGTCTATAAACAAGATTTTCAGGAATTCCAAGTTCTAATCCTGTTTTACGAACTTCGTCTTTAAATAAATTTCTTAAAGGTTCTACGATTTCTTTAAAATCAACATAATCTGGTAGACCACCAACATTATGATGGCTCTTAATAACTGCACTTTTTCCAAGTCCACTTTCTATGACATCAGGATATATTGTTCCTTGAACTAAGAAGTCAACAGTACCAATCTTTTTGGCTTCTGCTTCAAATACTCTAATAAATTCTTCACCAATAATTTTTCTTTTTCTTTCTGGATCTGTAACTCCAGCAAGTTTTTCTAAAAATCTATCTTTAGCATTAACTCTAATAAAATTTAAATCATAATTTTTTGTAAAAATTTCTTCAACTTCGTCACCTTCATTTTTTCTAAGTAAGCCATGATCAACAAAAATACATGTTAAATTTTTCCCTATAGCTTTACTTAATAAGACTGCTGCTACAGAAGAATCAACTCCTCCAGAAAGAGCACATAAAGCTTTTTTATCTCCGATTTTTTCTTTTAAAGATTTAATAGATTCTTCTACAAAAGATGACATAACCCAATCACCAGAACATTCACAAATATTGTATAAGAAGTTTTTAATAACTTGTGTTCCATTTACAGAATTATTTACTTCTGGATGAAATTGAATTCCATATAATTTTTTTTCTTTATTTTCCATTGCTGCATTTGGACATACTGATGTAAATCCTATTTTTTTAAACCCATTAGGAACTTCTTCTACATAGTCTGTATGGCTCATTAAAAAAATGTTTGTGCTTTCAAAATTATTGAATAAAAGAGAAGAAATGTCTATATTTACTGACGTTTCTCCATATTCTCTAGTATTTGCACTTGCAACTTTTCCACCTAATGAATAAGCCATTAATTGCATTCCATAGCAAATTCCTAGAATAGGAATACCTAATTCAAATATTTCACTAGCACATTTTGGAGGGTTTTCTCCATATACACTTGCAGGACCTCCTGTGAAAATAATTCCTTTTGGATTTTTTTCCTTAATTTTTTCTAATGATATATCATAAGGTACAACTTCTGAATATACATTACATTCTCTTACTCTACGAGCAATTAATTGATTATATTGTCCACCAAAATCTAGTATTAATATTAGTTCTTTTGATTTCATAATTCCTCCTATAAAAATAATTTATGATATTTTATCATATTTGGTCATAAATGTAAATAAAAAAGGCTGAAATGCACGATTCATATTGTAACATAAAAATTAAAAATGAATATAATGTAATAATTTTATGAAAGGAATGTGATACAATGGATTATGAAGAATATATGAGAAATGTATTAGGTTATCAACCTATAAAATATGATAATACATATAATATGAATTATAATATGATTAATAACGATAGTAAGCCAATATTTAACAATTATCAAGTACAGGAATTAGAAAATTGTTATCCTGATATTTATAGAATAATATATCCTATGATACAAAAAGTATGTAGCCAAAACATAGGAAACATAACTAAAGAAGTAATAGATAGAATGACTGATGAAGTTTATTTTGCTGTTGAAGATAGAGAAATGCTAGAAAATAGAGAAGAAAAACAAGATACAACTGTAGAAAACAGAAAAATAAGTAGAAACCATGGCCTAAATGATTTGATTCGTATTTTAATATTGAGAGAATTATTAAATAGACATCATAGAAATGTAATAAAAGGAAATAAACAGTATTATATACCTACTAGTCAATATGTGCAATACTGACATAGATATAACAATTGAAGATAAAAATGTAAAAAAGGCTTTATTTTGGCAAGAAAATCAACAAAATTAGGATATTTTGATGACAAAATAGTACTTTTAGTGATATAATATTTATAATTATATAAAAGGAGAGATTTTAAAATGGATGAATTTAAAATTATCACTATTATGAATGAAGCAATGCTAAAGCTATTAAAAGATAAAAATAATAATTATGATAAAAACTTAAAGATAAAAAAATTTTTAGAAGATGAAGCCTTTTTTTTCAAGATTAATAAATCAAGTGCATATGAAATTCTACAGACTATAGGAGTAAAAGAAGACCAATTAGAAGAAGTTTATAAGAAACTAGTATCTCAAAATGTGTATTATGATTTGCTAAATAAGGGGAAAATTGATGAAAATGATGAATATTTAGTTATAAAATATGATAGTTATAATTATAAAGACTTGTTTAAGAAAAGAAAATAGTAATGGAGGGAACTTAAATGAAAGATGAATATGTAAAAAAATTTTATAATGAAGTATGCCAAGCATTGGATGGAGATTATAAAATAATATTAGAACCTAATAGAAAATTAACAGAAGAATGGATTGAATATGATCAGGTAAAATGGGAAATAGAAGAGCCGATTCAAAGCTTAGTAAAAAAGTTACAAAATGATATTACTTTAAGTTTTGAAGAAAAAATCTTAAAAGTTTATGAACAGATATGTTTAAACTATATATATGATGATAATGTACTATATTTTTTTAAAAGAGATGTAAGTGATATAAATAATATAAAATATATTGCTGTAGATTGGTATGGAAGAATAGTAGGAGATACATGGATAAAAAATAGAAAGAAACATAATAGAAGAATATGTTATGAGTTCGCTAGATTTTATGCAAAAGCAATAAATCAATTAGCAGAATCAAAAGAAAATGTTGAAGCTTTTATGCTAGGAGATAAAGAAAATTTACATTATGTTGTAGGATTAATAACAGACGAGTATAGTGTTATTTTAGACTTAGATGATTTTAATAATATCAAAGACTTAACAAGAATAAAATTAGGTTTAACGATTGAGGGAATAAGAATATTAAGAGATGATTCTGGAAAGTTTAAAAAGACTTTAGATAAATTTAATGATAACAGACCATGTGAATTGGCAGAAATTGAAGAAGCAAAACAAAGTTTAAGAGGAAAAAATACTATAGAATATTTTAATAAAATTGTAGATATATTAAAAAGTTATAATATAGATTCACAGGGATTTTGTGAATACACAAGAGCTATAATAGAAAGAGAACAAATAGAAATTGAAAAAATATGGAAAGAAGTTAAAGGAGAACACGAGAAACGCTATGCAAGATGTTTGATTTTTGAATTTGATTCAAAAACATACTTATTAGATAGTGTTGATAAAATACTTAAAGTAATAGATAAAGAAAAAATGGACAAATCAATTTTTGTATTTAACCCAGAAGAAAATGAATATCCTTATTATGGAGGATAAATTATATAAAATGAAAGTAATATATATAAACTATCAATAATTTAGGGAGAAAATAAAATGAAAAAAGATATATCAAAATTTATTAAATTAAAAGATTTGGTAAGTTTGTCTTTTAGAAGAAAACATATAATAGTGCTAGAACCAGAAGAAAATGAACCAAAAGATGTTAGCAGAAATATAATCTATGACAAAGCAGAGTGGAAAATTCCAGATAAAATTGTTGCATTAGTTGATGAATTATCTGGAAATACGCAATTAAGCAATGAAGAAAAAATATTAATAATTTATGAGGAATTATGCAAAGTGTATGTATATGATGACAATATAATATCATATATACAAAAAGTAGATGATGACACATATTCATTGCCAGACTGGTACGGAAGAGATGTTGGACAAGAATGGGAAAAAAATAGAGAACAACATAACAGAAGAGTATGTTATGAAGTATCTAGATACCTTGCAAAAGCCCTAAAAGAATTATTTAAAAACCAAAAAGATTTTTATGTTACTATTCTTTGGGACAAAGCACTTACACATTATTTTGTAGGACTAACTTGTAATGAATATAGTATAACTTTAGACTTAGATGATTTTAATAATATAAAAGACCTTACAAGATTAAAAACAGGACTTACTGCTGAAGGTATAATTATTTTTGAAGATAAAGAAAATAAATTTAAAAGAGCCATTGACCAATTTAATCAAGATAGAACAAAAAATGCAATAACAAAGATTGAAAGTGAAGTTGATAATAACAACGATGTGGGAGAAGATACAAGTTTAGCTTCAGAAGCTCAAAAATTGGAGATTCATATAGAGTCAGATGAAATTGCTTTTTTGAGAAATGTAATAGAAATATTAAGAGAAAAATATAAACTAGATTCACAAGGGCTATATGAATATATAAAAGAGATTGTGGATATAAAACTAGGTCCTAAATCAAGAAAAAAAGTGTGGAAAGAAATAAAAGGCAAAGATAATGAAGAAACAAGATATATAAGATGTTTGGTATTAGATATAGAAGGAGAAAAATATATAATTGATGTTGATAGTATGACATTAAGAAGATTTGATGAAGATGAATTGAAGAGAGTTGATAGAGAATTTTTTCCATATAAAGAATTATTAGGTGAAGAAATTATTAATTATAGAACTCTTAGAGAAGACCGTTACAATGGAAGATAATTAAGCAATATATTGAAAAATGAGTAAAAAAGTGATATAATAAAAGTGTAGTCAAAATTTGATTTTGTAGAAAGTGGAGGTACTGTTAATATGAATAAACCAATTACAATTGCAATTGGAACAACATCGACAGACAAGATTTCCGGAATAATTGAAGCATTTAGCCGGATTTTTGGAGACCAAAAGGAATATGACTTCTGCTATATGAAAGTATCATCAGGAGTTCATGAACAGCCCATAGGAGATGAAACTTATATAGGTGCAAAAAATAGGGTAAATGCCCTGAAAGAAAAAGTACCTAATATGCAGTTTTATATTGCCTGTGAGGCAGGATTACTAACTCAGTATGGTCAGTGTATGAATGTACATGTTGTATGTATTTTTGATGCTGAATCTGAGATGTATTTCTACGGTATGAGCGCTGGAGTAACACTTCCTTTTGAAGACATCGAGATGATTCGAGAAAAAAATCTGGATACATATCTTAAGGAAAAAGGAATCCGGTGCCTTCAAGATTTAGTTGGTAAAACTAGAAAAGACGAAGTAAAAACGGCTACAGAAAGAGCATTATGTGCAATGAACTTTAAGAAACAACAAATGAGACAGTAAAAGTCTCATTTGTTGTTTTTCAAAACAATTGACTAACTTATGTAAATATGGTAAAATATATAAGCAAGGCCAAAAAGCCTAAGTAACTTTTAGGAGGCTCCAACATGGAACACAATTATGGAATTAACCAAGACATTGCCGAAAAGACTCCAATTACTGGGCAACCAATTCGGCTGGAAAAACCTTACAAAAAGGTAATTCTGGTCAATGTTGCAGACTGTAAGAACAAAATTACAGTTGCACATGTAACAAAACGTTTGCAAGGAACAAGCTGGTATGAATGGGAAGAACTGCTTGCTCAATGGCTTGTAAGAGCTATTGTTGAAGCAATTCAAAACGGACAAACTGAAGCAGACATTACCAAAATGTTTTCTTGTGATCTGCAAGGAGAAGACCATCTTGGACCGTTTTTCAAAAAGCAGGAAATGATTATTCCATTTTTAATGGGGCGCCTGTTTGAATGTGTCACAGAAGATGACAAAATGATGCGTGTACGCATCATTAAGAAGTCAATCTGTGAAGACTAAAACTCAAAATCACCTTTTCATGTACTTATGTATATGGAAAGGTGATTTTTTTGAAAAATTTTCAAAAAAACAGTAAAAAAATAAAGAATATTTTTTGTTGTTTTGATTAAAATATATATGAGTAAATAAAAATTTATTTATTCAGTTAAAAGGAGGAAAATCTAATGAAAGTTAAAGATTGTATGTGTGGCCAAGTTTACTGTGTAAAACCTAACACAAAAGTATGTGAAGTTGCAAAAATAATGAATCAAAATCATGTTGGATGTGTTCCAGTTTGTGATACACAGAATAATTTAGTTGGAATTATTACAGACAGAGATATAATACTTCGTACTATTGCATGTGACAAAGATGTAAAAACAACAAATGCTAGTGACATTATGACATCCAAAGTTTGTACTTGTACTCAATATGATGATATTGCTGATGTGGAACGTAAAATGTCAACAAATCAAATTAGAAGGATTCCGGTTGTAGATAATAATACAGTTATAGGAATATTAACATTAGGCGATTTATCTCATTATAGTGAACAAATTGGAGAAGATAATTTTTGTAATACTATTGAAAATATTTGCGAGTGTAGAGGACAAGCAAAAAATAATTACTAGATATAAGCACTTTTAACTATCAACTTAGACAGAACAAATTTAAGAAAATTTTAAATTTTTCTTATTTGTTCTTCTAAGTATTAAGAGGAGTATATAAATATATGTCTGAAGATTTAAATTATATATATAAAGTTATTAGAAGAACATTAAACATAATATTGATTATTTTTGGAACTTACATAGGTATAAAGATGGCTATATTTTACATGCCTTTTTTAATAGCGTTTATAATATCCTTAATAATAGAACCAGCAATTAGATATTTAATGAAAAAAACTAATTTAACAAGAAGGATGAGTTCAATAATAATATTTATAATTGTATTTTCAATAATTATAGGAGCTACAACATGGGGAATAATTTCTTTAATATCAGAGTCAACTAATTTACTACAAACACTAAACATATATATAGATAAAGCATATACACAAATACAAGAAGCTATAGGAAAAATGAGCATTACAAAAATAAGAGTATCTAACAACATATTTAATTTTGTACAAGAAACTTCAGCAGAAATTTTATTAAAAATATCAAACTGGTTAACTAGAATTTTGACAAAACTAATAAATGTTATAACTTCAATTCCTACAATTACTATATATACAGTAATAACAATACTTTCTTTATATTTTATATGTATAGATAGAATATATATTTTAGATTTTATGGAACATCATATGCCATCTAAGTGGGTACAAAAATTAGCAATACATATAAAAGAAATTTCTAAAAATTTAGGTGGTTATTTAAAAGCAGAAGTAATTTTAATTTTAGTTTCTTTTATTATTTCTGTTATAGGACTATATATTTTTAAATTCTGTGGTATGAATGTAAAATATCCATTATTAGTAGCATTAGCTATTGGGTTTGTTGATGCACTTCCTATTTTAGGCTCTGGAACAGTAATGGTTCCATGGGCTATTATATCTGCATTAAATGGAGATTTAAAACTAGGAATTGCTATAATAATTTTATGGATTATAATGTCTGTAGTAAGACAAGTTTTAGAACCTAAGATTGTTAGTGGAAAAATAGGAATTCACCCAATTTTTACTCTTATTGCTATGTACACAGGCTTTAAAATTATTGGTGTTATAGGAATGCTTGTTGGACCAATTGTACTTATTGTGATAAAAAGCATATTTTCAAATATTCTTGAACAGGGAATAACCAAAAGTTTTGGAAAATAATATTATAAAAAGTATTTGTGTAATAAATACTAAAGAACCTCATATACTTAAATAAGTAATGGAGGTTTTTTATGTTTATATATAATTTAAAAATAAATGGAGGAATTGCACTAAAGACTATAATAATATTATTATCTTTATTCATGCTGATAGTATTTGGTATCAGCATTTACAGAATCTTTTTTACAGAAAAAAGATTTTTGGTAAAAGATGATATTGTAAAAAATGAAATAACTGAAATACAAGCTGAAAATTACACTAATATATTACAATCTGTACATGATAATATCGATTCATATGAAGGATTAAAAATAAAATTTTCAGGATATGTATATAGATTAATAGACTTTGAGGAAGAGGAATTTGTACTAGCAAGAGATATGATTATAAATGAGCAACAAACACAATCAGTTGTTGTAGGATTTTTAAGTAAATATAAAGATGCTAAAAAACTTAATGATGGAGAATGGGTAGAAATAATAGGGATAATAGAAAAGGGAAAATATCATAATTCAGAAATTCCTATTATAAAAATTACTAGTTTACAAATAGTAACACAACCAGAAAATCCTTTTGTGCCACAACCAAGTAATACATATATTCCAACAATTGGAATATTATAAAAAATAATATTGTGTGAGTACCCATGTTGATATTGATACCAATTGGATTGAAACATATTAATGCCCTGAAAACGTGTTTGACATTTTTAGGGCATTCCCTATTTTAAGGTAATAAATTTATGTAAAAAACTTGAAATATACATATAATCGTGATATATTGTAGCAAATGTGTAAAACAGAATAGACATATAAAATTGAAAGGAAGATAAAAATGGGAATATTTAGCAAAATATTTAAAAGCTATAGTGAAAAAGAAGTAAAGAGAATAATGCCTATAGTAGCTCAGATAAATGGTTTAGAAGAAAAAATGTCAAAATTAACAGATGAACAATTAAAAAATAAAACAAATGAATTAAAAAAACAATTAGAAGAAGGTAAAACTCTTGATGATATATTACCAGAAGCATTTGCAACAATAAGAGAAGCATCAAAAAGAGTTTTAGGAATGAGGCATTTTGATGTTCAATTAATAGGTGGAATAATTCTACACCAAGGAAGAATTGCAGAAATGAAAACAGGTGAAGGAAAAACACTTGTTGCAACATTACCAGTATATTTAAATGCATTAACTGGAAAAGGAGTGCATGTAATAACAGTTAATGATTACTTAGCCAAAAGAGATAGTGAATGGATGGGAAAATTATATAAATTTTTAGGACTATCAGTAGGTTTAGTAATTGCTGGAATGGAACCAAAAGAAAAACAACAAGCATATGCATGTGATATTACATATGGAACAAATAATGAATTTGGATTTGACTATTTAAGAGATAATATGGTTATCTATAAAAATCAACTAGTACAAAGAGGACTAAATTATGCAATAGTAGATGAAATTGATAGTATTTTAATAGATGAAGCGAGAACACCATTAATTATATCAGGAAGAGCAAACCAATCATCAGATATGTATAAAAAAGCAAATGATTTTGTTAAAAGATTAAAAGCAAAAATAATTGTTGAAGAAGATGTTAAAGATAAAGAACAAGCAGATGATAATGAAAAATATGATTATATAGTAGATTTAAAAGCAAAATCAGCATCACTAACACAAAAGGGAATAAAAAAAGCAGAAGAAGAATTTAGATTAGAAAACTTTAATGACATAGAGAACTCAACATTAGTACATCATGTAAATCAAGCATTACGTGCACATGGAATTATGAAAAGGGATATAGATTATATTGTAAAAGATGGTGAAGTTTTAATTGTAGACGAATTTACAGGTCGTATAATGTATGGTAGAAGATATAATAATGGATTACACCAAGCAATTGAAGCTAAAGAAGGAGTAAAAATAGCTGATGAATCAAAAACTTTAGCAACAATAACATTCCAAAATTATTTTAGAATGTATGATAAATTATCTGGAATGACAGGTACAGCAATGACAGAAGAAGCAGAATTTGAAGAAATATATAATTTAGATGTAATATCAATACCAACAAATAAGCCAATGATTAGGCAAGATCAAAATGATGCGATTTACAAAAATGAGAATGCTAAATTTAATGCAATTGTACAAAGTATAAAAGAAAGCCATGCCAAAGGGCAACCAGTATTAGTAGGTACTGTATCAATAGAAAAATCTGAAAAATTAAGCAAAATACTTAGTAGAGAAGGTATAAAACATGAAGTGTTAAATGCTAAATTCCATGAAAAAGAAGCAGAAATAATTGCTCAAGCCGGAAAATTTGGAGCTGTAACAATTGCTACAAACATGGCAGGGCGTGGAACAGATATTATGCTTGGAGGAAATAGTGAATATTTAGCTAAACAAGAAATGAAAAGAAATAAAATTCCAGAAGAATTAATAGAACAAGCTAATACATTTTATGAAACTGATAATCAAGATATTTTAAATGCAAGAGAGCAATTTAAGAAACTAGAAAAGAAATTTGATGAAGAAATAAAAGAAGAAAAAGAAAAAGTTTTAAATGCAGGTGGATTAAAAATAATAGGAACAGAAAGACATGAATCTAGAAGAATTGATAATCAGCTACGTGGACGTAGTGGACGTCAAGGAGACCCAGGAGAATCCAAATTTTATATTGGACTAGATGATGACTTAATGAAAATTTTTGGTGGGGACATGATAACCAAAGTATATAATACAATAGGAATGGATGAAAATATCCCTATTGAAAATAAAATAATTAGTAATGCAGTAGAATCAGCACAAAAAAAGGTAGAAGGAAGAAACTTTAGCATTAGAAAGAATGTTTTAAAATATGATGATGTTATGAATGCTCAAAGAGAAATTATTTATAAACAAAGAAGACAAGTTCTTGATGGAGAAAATTTAAAAGATAGTATACTAAACATGATAAATTCACTTGCAGAAGAAGTAGTTTCATCATATTTTGTTAATGATGAAGAAGCAAATGTGGAAGCTCTTAATACAGACATTAGAAATACATTTGGAATAGACATGGAAGATTTTATAAAAGAAAACTCAAAAGACTCAAATTCAATAGTAGAGAAACTTAAAGAAATAGCAAATGCTAAATATGCTGAGAAGGAAAAAGATATAGGAAGCAATGAATTGAGAGAACTTGAAAGAGTTGTAATGCTTAAAGTAGTTGACCAAAAGTGGATGGACCATATTGATGCAATGGATGAGTTGAAAAATGGAATTGGTCTTAGAGCATATGGGCAACAAGATCCTGTTGTTAAATATAGAATAGAAGGAATGGATATGTTTGATGAAATGGTATTTGATATCAAACATGATGTTGTAAAATTACTGATGAATCTTCGTAAACAAGAAGAAGTAAAAAGAGAAGAAGCGGTAAAAATAACTGGTGCAGCATTGCAAAATTTACAAGGATTAGATAATGATCAAAAAAGAGTTAAATCTGAAGTCAATAGAACTGTGGTTAATAAAGGTCCTCAAATTGGAAGAAATGAGCCTTGTCCATGTGG